>CANIZU010000001.1 GCA_947472115.1 Flavobacteriales bacterium
AAGGGGTCGTGAGTTCGAATCTCGCCATCCCGACCCAGTAAAATCAAGGCCTCAGAGAGATTTGGGGCCTTGCTGTTTTTGGCCGGTTCAAACATGGTTCAAACATTTTATATAAATTCCCGGAAATTGTTTAAGCGGTAATAAAAATTATGGCAAAAATCGGTTACCTATTTGGAGAATTTGAAGTATCTATCATATGTTTGAAAATGAATTGGTTAGATTAGTTGGATGGTTTGCCTAATTAGCACTGATCCTAGATCTTTCCAAAAGCCTAAGAAATATACAACCAGACTCCCCAAACTTCGTACTAATGCCACAGAAAAAACACTCCATTTCCGCCGGCCTTTTCTATTTGGCAATGGTTCTATTCACAGCAAATCCACTATCCGCACAAACCAAAAAATATCCTGCGGCCAAGAGCTTGTTGCGACAAGAATTCCACCCTGAGGAAGGCTTCGTTAACTTGCGTGCTCTTCAATTAGGGAAAGAGGGTGTACTACTTACATCGGAAACCTATAAAATAGAAAGAGGTGAAATGCGCTACCACTATGATATCGTCAATACCGACCTTAAAATTGTCAAAGAAAATATTCTAATTGTGGACAGGGTGTTTATTGGTACGGGGATGAATCAAAGAGCATTTTTGGGACAAACCAATTATCATCACTTGTTTTTTGGTAAAAAGAACTTTATCCTGCACACTGTGCCTCGGTCAGGATTGGAAGATGCTACCGAAGTGCATGGGTCTTTTCCCATCGAAGGTGTTATTCAATTCGTCGCATCTCTGCCAGAGAAATTGGTCCTTGTATTTAGGAGCAAATCGGCGGTTTCTTTAGTATTTGTCGATTGGAAAACCGGAGATACCCACGTGACGCCGATAAAATTACCGGAGGAGGTCAAAGCAAAGAAAGCAACCATTTTAAGTTTCCAAGAGATTACGAATATCAATGAATTTGCAGTAATCCTTAGAATCAATGAAAAAAGCGGGTACCACAATCAATGTTTGATGTACTCACCCAATGGCGATTTGGTTAGAACCATTGAGATAACTCCAAAGCAAGACATTGTGTTGATTGAGTGTAAAATAACAGCAACAGACAAGACGAAATTCATTTTTTCAGGCACCTACAACAACAAATTGCAAAACAAAAAGTCGTTGTTGGCCGAAGGTTTCTTTTTCGCCGAAAGTGATACGCGCGTTTTAAAGTTTTTAACCCCAACCAATTTTCTTGATTTGGAGAATTTTACTGAATTCCTGTCGGATCGAAGGCAAAACAGCATCGATAAGCGTGTGGAAAGGGCAGAGAATGCGGGCAAGCAATTGACCATGGAATATTTGATGACAATACACCCCATTGTTAATTTGTCTGATGGTTATATGTTGGTGGGTGAAGCATTTTATCCAACTTATGCCACCAAAGAGACTATGGTCAATGGAAAACCCGTTAGCAGAAACGTATTCGACGGTTACAGATACACACATGCCGTTGTTGTGAAGTTCGACGTCAATGGCAATCGCAAGATGGATCAATGTCTGCCATTAAAACTTGATTATAAGCCCAAAGAAGTTTTGAAATTTGTTGCGGTGAATGCATCGGTGCCAAACCAGATTTCCTTAAGTTATGTTACAGATAATATTTTGACATACAAGGTTTTCAACCAATCAGGCACGGAAATTTCACAGAATAAATGTGAGGTTGTAGCAACTGGAAGAGAAGATGAGCGACTAATTAGTACTACCGCGAATATGCGTCACTGGTACGATGCCAATTTTCTCGTATCTGGCTATCAGACCACCAAAGATCAAGATGGCGAAAGAACCAAGGTGTTCTTCCTCAACAAAGTACAGCTGGTGGAGTGATTCGTTCGTGGTGATGTTGTAATTTCACGACCGTAATGAATCAACTAGCAACCCCTATAGAATTTCGTTCCGATACCTTTACCAAACCCTCCGAACCCATGCTCCAAGCCATGTTTGCGGCTTCAGTGGGCGATGATGTTTTTGGGGAAGACGCCTCAGTGAATGCCCTCGAACGCAGTGTGGCCGAGTTTTTTGGGATGGAAGCGGGGCTATTTTGTCCGTCCGGCACCATGACCAACCAAATCGCGATTCAAGTGCATACCCAACCCGGCGATGAGGTGATTTGCGAGGCCGGTTCACACGTCTATTATTACGAAGGCGGTGGCATCGCCAAGAATGCTGGGGCTCAGGTGAGGTTGGTGCAGGGTTCGTTCGGACGGATAACGGCAGCGCAGATTTTGCCCGTGATCAATCCCGACGATGTGCATCGCGCGCGGACCCGTTTGGTGAGTCTCGAAAATACCTGCAATCGCGGGGGAGGGAGCTGTTATGATTTGGCGGAAATCGCAAAAATTCGTTCACTGTGCGATGCACATGGACTTGGACTTCACCTGGATGGGGCCCGTTTGATGAATGCCATCGTAGCGAAACAAGAGGATCCCAAGGAGTATGGCAAATTATTTCATAGCATATCGTTGTGTTTGAGCAAGGGTTTGGGCGCGCCGGTGGGTAGCGTGTTGCTAGGGGATGCGACCTATATCAAACAGGCAAGAAGGGTGCGCAAAGTGATGGGTGGCGGGATGCGTCAGGCTGGGTATTTGGCAGCGGCCGGACTTTATGCGATGCATCACAACATCAATCGTTTGGCCGAGGATCATGCCCATGCGAAGCAGTTGGCCGATGCTTTGAAACAGTGCGATTGGGTGGGAGAAATCTTCCCTGTTGAAACCAATATTGTGATTTTTGAGGTTTCAGGCCCACGCACAGCCCATGAAGTGGTGTCGAAGTTGCTATCGCACAACATTCGGGTTTCGGCGATGTCGCCCACACACATCCGTTTTGTTACCCATTTGGATGTCACCCCGGAAATGATTCAACGCACCGTAGAGGTGTTGAATGGACTTTGATTTTACCCGTGCTTGCGCAACTTCAAGATCACCATCTTGCTGGTAGGCGTGTTGCTCCTATCGGCCACGGAATCAATCGGAACCAAAATATTCGCCTCCGGGAAATACGTTGCTGCGCAACCCAACGGAATGTTAAAGCTGATGATGATGAATTTTCGTGCCACGCGCTCAATACCCCCGTGGAAATTGTATAAATCCACCAATTCGCCAGCCTCAAATCCCAATTTCTTGATGTCCTTCGGGTTCATAAAAATCACACGACGTTCATTCTCCACCCCGCGATATCGATCGTTTAAGCCATAAATGGTTGTGTTGAACTGGTCGTGACTTCGGATCGTCATCATCATCAATTCATCGTCTGCCACTGAAACGGGAACAGGGGTTGCCACGTTGAAATTGGCCTTGCCCGTTATCGTATTCCACTTGCCATCGCGGGCCGAGTTGGGCAAATAAAATCCGCCCATTTCACGCGCACGCTCGTTGTAGTTGTCGAACCCTGGGATACCGGCCTCAATCGCATCGCGAATGTGGTCGTAATGGGTCGCGTATTTATCCCAGGGAATCACACTCTTGCTACCCAATGTGGCCTTGGCCAAGCCAATTACAATCTGGGGTTCGCTGCGGAGATCGCCGGAGACGGGTTTGAGTTTTCCTTTCGACATCTGCACCACGCCCATAGAGTTTTCGCAGGTGATAAACTGGTGCTCGCCGTTGATAATATCGGAATCGGACCTGCCGAAACAGGGGAGGATGATGGCTTCTTTCCCGGTCACCAAATGACTTCGATTCAACTTGGTAGACACCTGCACGGTGAGGTCGCAATTTTGCAACGCATCGGCTGTATATTCAGTATCGGGGCTCGCTGATAGGAAGTTTCCACCCATCGCGAAGAACACTTTCGCATCGCCTTTGTGCATCGCCTGGATACAATCCACCACATCGTAGCCATGGGCCTGTGGCGGGTGAAAACCAAACGCTTTTTCGATGCGATCCAAGAATGCCTGTGGCGGTTTTTCGTAGATGCCCATGGTGCGATCGCCTTGCACGTTGGAGTGGCCGCGGACCGGACAAGTACCTGCGCCTTCCTTGGCGATGCTGCCTTTGATGAGCAACAAATTCACGACTTCTTTGATCGTATCAACGGCATTTTTATGCTGTGTGAGACCCATCGCCCAACAAGCAATGATCTTGGTTTTGTCTTTGAGCGCCGCAACGGTTTCGTCGATTTGCCAGCGTCGAAGGCCGGTTTGTTCGATCAAATTGTCTAGCGATTGCGCTTCGATATTATCCTTCCACTCGGCAAAACCTTGGGTGCTATTGGCGATGAAATTTTGGTCGAGCACGGTTCCTGGGGCTTTTTCTTCTTCAGCGAGTAACAACTTTTCGATGGCCTGTATTAACGCCATGTCGCCATTGAGCTTCACCTGCAAGAAAATATCCGTGAGGCGGGCTTTGATACCCAACGCGCCTTTCACCGATTGCGGATCAGAGAATGCGATTAGTCCGGTTTCAGGCAATGGGTTAATTGAAATAATGGTGGCGCCGCACTCCTTGGCTTTTTGCAATGCGCTGAGCATGCGGGGGTGGTTGGTGCCGGGGTTCTGACCGATGATCAGGATGGCTTCGGCCTTGTAAAAATCTTCTAGTTTCACCGAACCTTTTCCGATGCCCACGCTTTCGTTGAGGGCCACACCGCTTGATTCGTGACACATGTTGGAGCAATCGGGGAGGTTGTTGGTGCCGTATTCGCGGGCAAACAATTGGTATAAAAACGCGGCTTCGTTCGATGTGCGTCCGCTGGTATAAAACACCGCCTCATCGGGCGATTTGAGTTTATTTAGGTGGGTGGCAATTTTGCCAAAGGCATCGTCCCAGCTGATGGGGGTGTAGTGCGATGCACCTGCTGCGAGGTAAACGGGTTCTGCGATCCGTCCCTTTTTTCCGATTTCGTAATCGTTGAGCAAAGACAAATCCGCCACGCTATTTTTGGCAAAAAACGAGGCTGTTAAACGTTTGGTGGTGGCTTCATCGGCTACGGCTTTGGCTCCGTTTTCACAGTATTCACCGATGGGAGATCGCTCATCGTCGGGGTCGGGCCAGGCACAACTGGGGCAATCGAAACCGCCTTTTTGGTTGAGTGCGAAGAGGGCTTTGGCACCACGGGCTAGGTTCATTTCTTTGAGAACGTGCTGGACGGCCACTTTTACACCGGTAATTCCCGCCGCTGATGTGCTCGGTTTATGGAGTCGCAATTTGAGCAGTACCTCCGGATTTTCGGCTTGTACGTGTGTGGTTGGCGTATCGTGAGAGGTGTTTTTGGTGTGGTTGTGATTGTCCATGTTGAACTCGTAAACTCAAAAATACCAATTTCTTTTGGTGAACGCATCAAATCCTTTTCAACGAGGCATGAAAGTGTGCAATGGGCTGGAGGGTGGTGACTACTTATCGCGCATCAAATCGAGTTCTACCTCTATGTTTAGGGCCTGGGTTGAGGGGTGGTCCGATGAAAAAGCGATGCGATGGTTGGGCGTTTCCATCCAGATTTCGCGGGTGTTTTGGGCTAATGCGATGATGTACTTTTGATCGGTAAAATGGGCTTCTGATTGCGCATGATGGCCAATTTTTAACACAAAAGTTAGGGTTTGCGTGGGGAAGGGGAGATGATTTTCCAAGGATTCGCCATTCAACAGTTGGGCAAGCTCGTTTTCCTGAATTCGGAATCGGATGTGGTTGTCTTTGATGCGAATTTTCATATTTCCACCCGTTGACTGTGGGTATAAATGTTGCATCGTTCGCCGCGCAAAAATCCGACGAGGGTGATGCCGAGTTCTTCGGCTAGGTCAATGGCAAGGCTACTCGGAGCACCCACTGCCGCAATCATCCTAATGCCGGCCATGGCCGCTTTTTGCACAAGTTCAAACGAGATTCGTCCGCTGAGTAATAGGATTTGGTCAGTGAGGGCGATAAAGGTTTCAGGCGCTTCCATGTTTGTTAACTCGCTGCGACTCGATTGATCCACTGTTTCCGATATTTTATGGTTACTCTTGACGTTGCTGCGCAGCCCTCCGCCGATGAGTTTGTCGAGGGCGTTATGTCGACCTACATCTTCCGCCGTGGCGATAATATCTCCGTTGCGATGGAAGAGGGCGCAGCCGTGAATTCCGCCGGTATGTTCAAAGCTTGCTTGGGCATTTCTCAGGGCATCGGGCAGGCGAAAAAGGACGCTCGCATCCACTTTCCATTGGGTTTGAGGCAGGGCGATTTTGCATTTCACTTGCACCGCATCGATGGATGCTTTGCCGCAGACGCCGCAACTGGACGTAGTATAAAAATGTCGTTCCATCGAATCCAAATCAACCACTACGCTATCGTGAAGTTCAATGGTGATGCTGCTTTGGTCGGGAGATTCTTGGGTGGAAATGATATCTTGGGCCGAAGAAATGATGCCTTCGGTGAACAAAAATCCCAGGGCGAGTTCTACGTCGTTGCCAGGGGTTCGCATGGTAATGGCGATATTCTTATCGGTGTTGGGTTCCAAATTTGCCCCGGTGAGTCTAATTTCTAGCGGTTCTTCCACGGCCACAAAATCATTAGTAGCGAGGGCGTTTCCGTGCTCCAATCGGGTGATTTCGGTGGGTGATATGCTTAGTTTGGTCGACAAGGATTGCAATTTAGTTCGTAAAATTCTTTTTAGCGAGGAAAATGGGTTTTATCGGGCGAGGGCTTTTCGTTGGGAAAATCAAAGCTTCGCAGCGATGCCAATTGGTCCGACGTGGGAATCAAATAGTGGTGGGGTTGTTGTTCGATGAAGGCCCGGAGGCTGGATTGGGTTTCGGCGAAGGCGGGGAGGTGTTGCAGGATCGACATAGGGTAATAGGCCACGAGGGGGTCGATGATGCCGGTGATAGGGTTTTTATAGCAACAGATTTTGTTGTTCATGAGGCCTACGGCGAGGAGGTTTGATAGTATGTCTTCAGTGATGCTACGGTAATCGCAGCCAAGGACGATTAGGTGTGCATCGTTTACGGTGCCTATTGATGCCAAATAACTTAGCAATCCGGTCATGGGGCCTTTGTTTGCGAAAAGCGGATTGTCGTAAACTGTTTGCAATACAGGCGAGGTTTCTACGGGAATTTTTTGCTCTTCTCTGCAAGAAATATGCACGATGTCGCACTGTGATGAGAGCCAATCCGCCGCGCGCAGCGCGGCGGATTGGCCCCCCACCGAAATCAAGGCCTTATCTGTTCCCATCCGCCGGCTTTCGCCGCCGGCTAGCACCAACCCCGCAATCATTTTCCGAGCATATTGGTGGTCTTATTCCCCAATTTTTCGCCTTCCTTGCGCGCCGCTTCCTCTATCTGCGTCGCCTTTTCATTGGCCTCGTTATCTATTTTATCTGCCTTCGCATTTCCCTCCGCCTCGATTTTGTCTGCCAATTTATACCCTTCGGCCCGTCCCGATCCGGCCTTTTGTTCAGCAGATTTCAATAACTTATCGGCGGCGGCCCGAGTAATTTTTTTCTTGATAGGATCCCCTGCCGCCGCCACCAATGCATCGGCTTCTTTCTTGGCTTTGTCCATCGCCATCGTATAAGCCTGGTCCGTTTTACTGCGCTGCTCATTCGCCAAATTCTTCGCTGCCTGTCTCACCTGCTCCGACTGTTGCCTTGCCGCATTTCGAAGTTGTTGCGCTTTCTCCCCCGCCACACGGTTGATTTCGTCTAATTTTTTATTGACCTCGTTCCCAATCTTATCCTTCGCCTTGTCGATCAAAGGTTTCGCATATTGCTGTGCCGCGCCACGCCAATCGATCGACATCTTAGGTTGCTTCACATCGCCCTCAATCAAAAATGGCAGCGCTTTGCCTTTCACCATCATCTTACCGCCTAAATGCAATTGTTTGTTCAAGTCCATATATCCGCCCATTTTCATCGATGCGTCTTTCGGCAATGCCACCGAAATCGAATCCTTTAATGTGATTTTGCCGTTCTCTATGCCAAATCCGGCTTTCGTGGGCTTCAGTGCAAGCTTGGCGTCCTTTCCCCATTGCAATTGCTTGGCCGCATCGCTCATCCATGTTGGGATGTCCAATTGACCGCTGAATAAATCAAACAATCCCGAAGCCGTCATCGAACCCCAATCGGGAGATAACGACGGTGAAAAACTCAATCCTGCCGTGGTTTGCAAGTTGGCTAAGCCTTGAATCCGACCTAAAATTGGGGCGTATTCTTTTATCAGGCTCAATGTATTGGCGATGTCGGATGGGTTGACATTTAATATGTTAAAGTCGGTCGTAAACTGCGGCTTGCCCCCCAAAGGATAGCTGTAAGCCATGTTTTTCAGTTCCACTTTTGAGCCCAAGAACAAGGCCGATAGCGGATCAACGGTCACTTTGCCATTGGCGACATCCAGCTTCGCGGTGGCTTGTTGGAATTTGTAATCTTGGAAATTCAATTGGCCTACGTTCATGTTGAGCATCAGGTTGAGGTTTTCGGGGATGTGCGGGGCGGAAGTAGCGATCGCACCGCTGGAATTTGCTGCATCATCCTTATTGTCAGTCCCGGCCGAAGCCGCCTCGGAAGCAACCACAGAACCATTATTATTCGAAGCATTAGAGCTACCTGAAGCCTCCTTACCCATCGCACCCATCCATTCGTTTAGGTCGATGCTTGCGCTGTTCACAATTAGAGAACCCGACAAAGTCTCCTTATTTAAATAGTACCCCAACATGTTTTGGAGTTTTCCATTCAGGCTCATCGCCGATTTTCCATACTGAATTCCATCGCCCAAAACAGCAAAATCGCTAGGACTCACGCTGAGTGTCAAGCTTTTCATCGCCAAAGGAAGCGAACCGGTCGCATTGTACTTGATTTGGTTCAGGGCGATGTTCCCGCTCGCTTGTAGGTCGTTGAATTCTTTCTTCGCGATGGCGCTGTAATGTCCATTAAACGCAAAATGGGCTTTCACCTCACCCGAAATATCTGTCCCCGATTCCAAAGGAATCAGCTTTTTCCATTCGTCCAAATGCAGGTCGATATCAATCTTTCCCTTCGCGTAAGGGTTGCTAACCGGCGTCTTTAGATCCAGTTCTACCGAAATTGGGTCGCCGCCCAGCATTGCTTTCAATGGAGCAACGACGATATGGGTGTTGTCTGGATTGCCATCTGTGTTGTCCATTAAGAAGTTCAGCGAAACGTCACTCGCGCTCGCCGGCATCCCAGGATATTGGAAACCTGCTTTACTTACGTTGATCTCAGCATGGGTAGAAGGCATCCGCAAATCGTCCATGATCCCTTTCATCAGGAACACGAGTTTCAAACTTCCCGATGCGTTTACGTCGGCGAAATTCTCTGTGTAACAGCCAGGAACCACACTCAGGAACGACTTAAAATCACTGTTGGATGTGCGCACATCGATGTCCATATCCATGTCCTTTTCACGCATTTCTATCCATCCCTTGGCTTGAAGTGGCAACGCATTGATTTTGAATTCGTTGTCGGCGAATCCAAAACGCATCTTTTTCAAATCCATATCGATGTTTGTGTTCGCATCAATTTTGGCATCGCTCAGCAGCGTCATTCCACCATACGACATTGTAAACTGATCGATCAGCAGATCGTTTTTTAGGGTAAAAATCTCATCGGCAAAATCCCCATTGGCGTGCCAGTTGAGGCCGTTGCTGGTGATTTCGAAGTCCATGGAATGATCAATGTAGTGCAACCGTGTATTTTCGATGGAGAGGTCGTTTATT
Source organism: Flavobacteriales bacterium (assembly GCA_947472115.1). Taxonomy (GTDB): domain Bacteria; phylum Bacteroidota; class Bacteroidia; order NS11-12g; family UBA955; genus UBA955. Next base: position 9,679 of record CANIZU010000001.1, read on the forward strand.
TTGATGGCAACAGACGCCGCAGCGGTGTCTTGGGGTTGCGTTCCGGCGGTTGTATCAGGTTTTGCGAGGTCGAAGTTGGCCGCGCCACTCTTCAAAAAGATCACTTGAGCCCGGGCATCGTTGATAGCAATTTTACGAATCACAACGGTTTCGCCTTTCCAAATAGAGGCCAGGTCGAGGACCAGTCGAATGCTCTTCGCATCGATCAAAGTATCTTGTGCAAAGGAATCCACGCCCACCACTTTTACATCTTGAATGCCCAGGCTAAGGTTAGGAAAATTGCGGAGTAAGCTCAGGGAGATATCGTCGTTGAAGCTGACTTTCGCATTCAGGTTGTTGTTGGCGGCTTCTTTCACGGCGGTGACAATTTTGCCTTTGAATAGAAACGGCAGAATGAAAAGCAGGGCGATAAGTGCTACAAGGCTGATGCCTGAGATTTTAGCGATTTTTTTGAAATTCATGAGTAAAGTAGTTGCAAAAATAATCAATGAGGGCGTTTGATAAACGTATCAACCCGTTTCTCCGCATTCTTCCGCACATCCAAATAGAACAAGTTGATGTCGCCGATGTGGTAGTTGGGATTCGTATAAAATCGACTACCCGGAAACTTTGGTTTAGTGATCCATAAAATTCCGCCATGGACTTGGGCATCGCAAATTTTGGGTAGGGTGTTCGAAAAAGGCTTTAGAACGGCGCCCGCCTGCTTTGATTTGTCGATGTATTCTTCGTTGAGTTCCCAGCTAATCGGATTCACACATACGGCGCGTTCCAATGCCAGCGGGTAATAAGGAGGTATATAACCTCGCTGGTAAGTGCTCCAGCTCAAAAAACATCCCGTAGCCGAATCATTGGCACAGGCGGGAAGACCCGGCAAGGAATCGTAAGGGACGGGCATGCCCACCAAATACGTGGCAACTAACTGCTGCTGCAACGGGGTGCCTAAAATATGCTCTTTGATGATGCGGGCCGCGTGAATGGTGCCCTGACTGTGCGATGCGATGATGATGGGCCGACCCTGATTCCAATGGGCCATATAGTAGAAAAATGCTTGCTCTACATCGTTGTAGGCGGTGTCGAGGGCGGCTTGTTTATCGTCTTTGTGCGGTGTCAGGAAAACGGAATAATGGGCTTGACGGTATCGCGGGGCATAGATCTTTCCAGCGGCATTAAAGGCGGAGGCTTGGTATCGAATGGGACTTTCATCAACTGCATTATTCAGCGATGCATCGCGCAGATCTTGGTTCCAGATGAATTCCGTTTTGGGCTTCTCAGTGTAGGTGGTTGGATGGATAAAGAACACGTCGGCCGGGGCATTGGCTTGGTTGTTTTTCAGGCCTCGAGGACAATCATCGGAGGGATCTTTTTTGGTGGGAAGGGCGCTCCAATTTTCTAGGTTTTGGTATTGGGGTGGGGGCGGACAAGGACTGAGAGAAAAACGCGTGGGGTTGCAATAGCCTTGAGCAAACGCATTGGATATCAGGATAGTAAGTAAGCTGAGTAATGAGACGATTCGTGTTGTCATGTCAAAATTTTATCGAAGATAAAGCGGAGATTGGAATTGGAAGTTACGTCAGAGTAAAGGATTTTGGTGGAATCAAAATGCAAGGGCGCGACTTTTTAATTATATTCGTTCAAAAATAATACTATGTATACTGGTTTGGTTCATTTACACAATTTGTTGCGCTGGGTGATTGTGATCACCTTGGTTTGGTCGTTGATCAACGCTTTTAAAGGCAAAAATGGAAAAGAAACTCTGATAATGATGATTTCATCCCACGTGATGTTGCTGATCGGTTTGGTTCAGTGGGTTGGCGGCGATTGGGGCCTAAAGCAAATCAAGAGTTTGGGTATGGGTGAGGCGATGAAAAATGCTGCGATTCGATTTTTTGCGGTGGAACACTCAATGATGATGGTGATTGCGGTGGTTTTGATCACGATCGGACATCGTTCGGCGAAGGCGGCAAAGCCTAATACCAAATGGTTTTTGCTGGCAGCGCTGTTGATTATCCTCTTTATGATGCCAGGACCGTGGAAGTCAGATCCAGCTTTGCAGCGCGGATTGTTCCCCGGAATGTAAAGGAGAGTATTTGTTGCTTCATATTTGGCAACATTTTTGATTAGTTTTCAGCCCTATGAAATTCACCATCAAACAATCACTCTTATTGGGCTCCGCCCTGCTTTTTTTGTCGTTGATTTTTGGTTACACCGGCGCCTGGCTCTACAATTCCAATGTGTTAAATCGCGCGTCTCATGGTCTGCAAATCGCCAGTGATGTGTCGATGGATCGTTCTGGAGTGCGGTCGATATCTGCGAATGGCGAAATGCCTTCGGGTTTTGAGCAAGCTTCTGCATCGGCCACGCCCTCGGTGGTTTTCATTAAAACAGTGAGTACAGTGCAATACGATAGTCCTTTGAGTGGCTTGTTTTGGGATTTCGACCCCTTCGGTTCTCGCGGTCAGGCGGCCAGTACCGGCTCAGGTGTGATTGTGAGCAAAGACGGTTACATCGTAACCAATAACCATGTGATCCAAGGGGCCGATAAAATCACCGTTGTGTTAAATAAGCCCAAAACGGAATATACCGCACGTGTGGTGGGCACCGACCCCAGTTCCGATTTGGCCGTGTTGAAAATCGAAGCTGTCAATCTGCCCGCCGTGGCCTTTGCCAATTCGGATTTGGTGAAAGTGGGTGAGTGGGTCCTTGCCGTGGGCAATCCCTTTAATCTAACAAGTACCGTGACAGCCGGCATCGTGAGTGCCAAAGGCCGGAATATCAATATCGTAAAAAATCAGTTCCCCATAGAGAGTTTTATTCAGACCGATGCGGCCATCAACCCAGGTAATTCAGGGGGTGCGCTGGTGAATCTTCGCGGCGAGTTGGTGGGCATCAATACCGCCATTCAAAGCAATACCGGCAGTTATTCGGGCTATGGTTTCGCCATTCCAGCCAATATCGTCATGAAAGTTGTCGCCGATTTGATGGACAATGGCGTGGTTTTGCGTGCTTTTTCGGGGATGACGGTCGGCGAGATGACCTCCGAAGAGATGAAGCGCTACAACCTTGGGACCGATGCGGTGAAGGTGGTGGATTTGCTAGAGGATGGACCTGCGGCTAAGTCGGGCTTGCAAATTGGCGATGTGATTACCCACATGGGCGGCGTTTTTGTGGATGGCAAACCGATGTTTGATGAGCATTTGGCTTACAAACGTCCCGGACAGGATTTGGATCTTACGGTGTTGCGGGCGGGTAAAACGTTGACGGTAAAACTGGTGCTGATTGGCAAAACCGAGAATCAGGCGTTGTTGATGAAAGGCGCGGTGAATAGCAAATTGCTGGGCGCGGATTTTCAGCCGCTGGGGGAGACGGATAAGGTGAAATTGGGTCTAACATCCGGCATCCGATTGATCAACATTCAGAGGGGGAAAACCATCGCTCAAATGGGACTGGGCGAAGGCTTTGTGGTGGTAAAGTTCAATGGGAAATCGTATAGCGAGCCTGAGGATTTGATTTCTGCGATGGAAGGTGCGCGCGGCAAGATCGAAATCGTGGGGAAAGACCGCAACGGCAGCAACCAGAGCTTTAGCTTTTATAGTTATTGATTGCGTCCCGACCCAAAAGAATATCTTTGCAGTATGAACCCTGCAATTCCGAATTTACATTTTGCCGATTCCAACCGTTTTTTTGTGATGGCCGGACCTTGTGCTATTGAAGGCCGCGACATGGCATTTGAAATTGCGGAGCATTTGGTGGGCGTGAGTGAGCGCTTGCAATTGCCCCTGATTTTCAAAGGCAGTTACCGCAAGGCAAATCGTTCGCGGATGGACTCGTTTACGGGCATCGGTGATGAAAAGGCGTTGCAGATTTTGGCCGAAGTGGGGGCACATTTCGGGATTCCTACGGTGACAGACATTCATGAATCTCATGAGGCAGCTATGGCGGCGGAGTATGTCGATGTGTTGCAGATTCCAGCGTTTTTATTCCGACAGACAGAGTTGCTTGCGGCGGCGGCACGCACCGGAAAATGGGTAAATATCAAGAAGGGTCAGTTTGCCGGCCCCGATGCCATGAAACACGCCATGCAGAAATGTGTGGATTGCGGGAATGATCGAGTGATGCTAACCGACCGTGGAAATATGTTCGGCTACGGCGATATGGTCGTGGATTTTCGCAACATTCCGCAGATGCAACAGTTCGGCGCACCTGTGATTATGGATATAACCCACAGTTTACAGCAGCCCAATCAAAGTTCTGGGGTTACGGGTGGCAAGCCTGAGCTGATCGAAACCATTGCCAAAGCTGCGATTGCTGTGGGTTGCAATGGTTTGTTTATCGAAACGCATCCTGATCCTTCTGTTGCCAAAAGCGATGGCGCCAATATGTTGCCATTGAATCAGTTTGAAGGTCTGATGCAAAAATTGATTCGCGTTCGCGAATCAATTTTATAATTACTTCTTTTTCTTCTCGTCGGCAGGCTTGTCTGCGGGTGCAGCATCTCCATCGGCTGGAGCAGCAGCATCGCCGCCTTCCGCACCTGGCTTTACCTTCGCAGGTCGGGCTGGTCTAGCTGGACGTTCTTTCTTTGGCGCCTTCTTCGGAATCAAAATGTACTCCGCATCTGTCAAATAAGATTCAGACTTGAACACCTTGAAGAAGCTCTTGCCTAAGGTAGGCTGATCTACTTTGTCGGTGATTTGGAAAGTGACGTTATTGATCACAAATCCGTTGATCTCCAATTTGTTGATCATGAACTTGTTGCTTGGCAACTTGGTCTTACCCACTTTCAATTTTTCGCCTTCCAAGAAGTCTTTCTTAATAATCAACTTCTCTTTGTACCACTGAGCGGCTACTTCCAAAGGAACCGCTGTGTATTTGCCGTCGATGTCAAATGCAAACGCAGTAGGGTCTTTATCCAACACCATCGCTGTGATGGTTGGCTTGCCAGCATTGTTGCCCAATTTAGCATGAACTGCATAGGAGATATCTAAACCGTTAACAACAGGAGCATCAGCCGCTTTTTTGGCTTTCTCCGCGCTGTCTTTTTCTTGCTTACCGATGTTGGTGTTGTTGATATCGACATCCTGATTCACTATCGCGCGAGAGATCTGACCTTCAAATCCGAAACGAACGGTAGTTCTCCGGTTTTGTTGGTGCTGGAATTCATCACAAGCAACAAATGGCTTCTCATTCACGAATTTGATTTCAGAAGGTTTGTAGCGCTCGTAGTAACTCTTAACAACGTTACCCGCCGCATCCTTCTCAATCACCATCTTCTTTGTTCTGCCTTCAATATAAGGCGTAAGACCTGCTACTTCGCCGCCTTCACACTTACAATCGTTGATCAACTGCATCTCACCATAACCACGGGCCACGATACGTGACGAATCGATTTTCCAGGTTTTCATCAAGTAGGTACGAGCACTGTCGGCACGACGTTGAGCCAATTTCACGTTGTAATCATAGCTAGAACGACAATCTGTATGAGATCCCAATTCCGTGATCAATTTAGGGTAACGCATCAAAACTGTCTGAGCGAAAGTATCCAACACACGGGCTGCATCGCTACGAATGAATGCTTTGTCCAAATCATAGAAGATCGGAAGGGTGATCACCTTCTCCAATGGGTTTTCCAAACAGAAATCTTGCACCAACTCCGTGCTTAAACGGATACCATAAGTGGTTTTTTGTGCAGGTTCTGCTTCAAAGTAGTATTTCTCGGGGTATTTAGAGAAGATCTCGTAGTTGGTTTTTTCGCGCAATTTGGCTGTGTAAACCCCTTGATCATCGGCCTTCAATACCATTTTCGTGGTATCGCGGTCGTTCGTCAAAATCACCGTAGCACCGGCCAAAGGCTTTTTGGTGTTACAATCGGTAATGATACCGCGAATCGTAATAATGATAGGCGTGATATCGAACGAGTAAATATCATCGTTGTTCTTTTTGTCGCCACGGTTACTACTAAAGAAACCTTTGTTGGCATTGCCCTCCATGAAAGTGATACCGAAGTCGTCACCACCTGAGTTGATAGGCTCACGCATGTTTTCGCGCTCTCTCCAAACCCCGATTTCATCGGTAGGTTCGGCGTTGTTGATGTCCAAACCACCTAGCGTAGGCCATCCGTCTGACGACCAATACAATTTAGTGTCGTGCTGGTTGAAGTAAGGATAGTACTCGTTTCCACGGGTGTTGATGTCTGGTCCTAAGTTAATAGGATTTCCCCATGACTTTGAGCGTTTGCTGTAAGTAACGGCCCAAATATCAAATCCTCCCAAGCCACCTTCTCGGTTGGATGAGAAATACAATGTCTTGCCGTCAGGACTCAAAGCGGGGTGACCATAGGTATGGCCGGTATCTTCTTTGCAGAATTCTAGCGCTTCACCCAAAATCCATTCTGGGCCCACTTTTTTCAATTCGTAGATGGCACATTTTTCCGATAAGCCTTTTTCACGGTGACCACACTGGGTGACATACATTGTGCTAAAGCGGCTATCGAAAGTCATTGGACCGTCGTTGGCTTTGGTACTGATTTTATCGGTTTTGTCTTTGTATTGTGGAGCTCCCCACTTTTCTTTTCCTTTTTTACCTGTCTTTTCGATGCTCCAAATGTCAGTCCATGTTTCCATGGTTCCTTCGTATAAACGCTTGCTATTTCCGCCTTCACGATCCGAAACGAAGAACAATACATCGTCTTTTTTGCCGGCAATCATAGGCGACCAATCGTTGGCTTTTGTGTTGGCCGGTTTGAATGGCGCGACTTCGAATTGTGAGCTGTCATCGGTCCACTGCAGGGCCAATTCACAGCCTTGCTTGCGGACTTCTGCCATCGTGTCGCCTGGGACTTCCGCCAAGTAAACATCATATGCATCCAGTGCTGAAGGGTAATTTCCTGTCTTCTTGAGGAGGTTGGCTCTCATCAAAAGGGCTTTGGTGTTTTTTGGGTCAGACTTCAGGACTTTGTCGTACAAGCGAAGGGCTTTGTCGTACTCATCTGAAAGACGATAGGCTTCTGCTGCATAGTAAATCGCATCGGCTTTTAGTTTTTTGTCTTTGGTTGATTTTGAAAACTCTTCAAAAATGATGGCCGACTGGCGATAGTAGCCTTGTTTGAACAGCTTGTCGGCTTCTTCGTATTTGGGTTTACAACCAGTTGCATAAAATGCAATGGCAATCAAAACGAGGGTAAAAATGGAGCTATATTTTGTACGCATTCGGAATCTTTCGATGGTTATGGGTTGTGTTTCGGGGAAACAGATTGAGTTTAAGATGCTAAATAATGAATTTAAAGGCAAACATCAAAGGAAATGCGTAAAAATAACGAGGATTTGATGCCTAGCCGACATTACTGCGCAATCGAAAAAAGTCGTTTTTGCTCTTCAGCGGTATAGGTTCGGCCCAGAAACGGGTGATTGGGTAGTTCTTGTATTTCTTTGATTATAAGTGCTTTGTAATGGCTTTGTTGTTTGAAATATTGGAGCAAATCGATGGCCGGAGAGGCCAAACGTGTGTTAAAACCAAGAATCGCATCAAAAAGGTTTTGTGTAAGTTCTGGTGTTAAAACATTGAGGCGTTTCAGAGCGGCCATCGCATTGGTTCGGGTTCTGAATTCATAGTACGGTCCGGTCATGGAAATCAGACTGTTTAAGAAAATTTGAGGCTCATTTTCGGTTCGTTTTCCATGAAGAGAAACTTCTTGTTTTTTCTGTTGTTCCAGCGCGTCGGTGTAAGCAAGTTCAAAATACTTCACCGTCAGGTTGTGGAGATAACCGGTTTCGTCTTTGATGGCTTCCAGGATATCGCGGTGACTGATGAATGCGGGTTGATATTGTGTTGAAGCCACAATTTCGGTTGATCCCTTAGCATCCAACTGAGCAGTTGACATCTGTGGCAAATTCCAGAGGCGATTTACAACCAATTCGATTGTGGTGTAACTGGAATCCTTTAGTCCTTCCAAGAAAATTTCTTTAAAATTTGGCTCCAATGGTAAGCGTTCGAACAAAACTTTCCTTACCGAAGATTGTCCGCTATTTGCGAATTTTTGCAATACGATGGCATTTTGGTTCGCAGTATTTTCAGGTGTGCCAAACGTTTGTTCGCCCTGGTTATATTTTACATTGGATGTCGTCGCAAATACGCCGGGCAGACTCAACCATTGTGTGGCAATTTCGACCTGCATCTCGCGGAATTTTTCTCGATTCCATGCCTGTTCTAGAACTGTTTTGAAGTCGATCGATCCGTTAGTTCTTGTCTGATCAGAAGATCCGCCTAGGCCAGCATGTGCAACTGTTCCGCTATGAATAGCAACGGTTCCGCGCAAAGCCACCAAAGCATCGTAGCGGTCTAACATACTGCTACCATGTTCCATTTGAAAATGCCATTCGGCAGGGCTTTTTTGCATTTCAAGGGTTTTCAAAATCCGACTGCCTGCATCAAATACCACAGTCAAAGGCGCTTTTTGGGTTTTGAAATGGAAGGTGTGTTGCGATTTTTCTACCCAAACGGTGCGTTTTTCACTGCTGCCATCGAAATAGAGAAATTCAATGTCAACCGGCATGCGGAAAAGCCCAACCACGATATCTTGATTTTGGGTTTGTTTGACGTTGATTTCAACATCGTATTGGCCCTGGGGGAAGAAATCATCCCCATTGGCGGAATTGTTTTTGCCTAAGTCTGCGTGCACATTCCAATTCACCGCATAAATGGGTTCGCCCCCGCGATGAATCCACTGGTCGAAGAACCAATCCATATTGATACCCGTTGCATCGATGATTGCCTTTTGCAAGTCCCATGTTTCCACCGTTTGCAGTCCATGCCGCGACAAATACAAGTTGATGCTTTTGCGATAGTTTTCTTCGCCGAGTACATGCTGCAACATATATAATACACTAGCTCCTTTTGGGTAATGCCTCGAAGAACCCGCCGCACTATGTCGTACCGGCAATGAATTCGCCTTCCCCGCTGCAATCGCGCCGCGCATCTGATCTCTGAAATACCAAGATTTTTCGTCGTTGCCGTAAATGCTGCCCAAAAACAGACCAGGGTAAAACGTTGCGAAGCTCTCTTGCAACCATTGTTCGCCATCGTGACGGCCGGTGATATAGTCGCCAAACCACTGATGCGTGGCCTCGTGCGCGTTCACTGTAATGTAATTTCGCTCTTGATAACTGCGCTTATCGACCCAGAAAAAGTCGCCAAAAGTGGTGGCCGAAGTGTTTTCCATCGCGCCGAACATAAAATCCTGAATCATGACCTGCGAATAGGTGATCCAAGGGTATTTGATGCCGGTTTCGTTCGACAGGAAGTCGATGATTTGTTCGCTGTACCGCGCGGTGGGTTCGATTCTCTCGGGGTGTTCGGGGTAGTGCCAAAATTGCATGGGCGTGCCGGCCGGACTCAAGGATTTTTTCACACCGTAATCGCCGATGGCTAGCATTAATAGGTATCCCGAGTGGGGATTGTTCAATTTGTAATGCCAATTGTTGTTGGTCGAGGTTTTCGTTTTCGACAGCAACGTTCCATTCGATAATACTTGGTATTTCGCGTCGAAGGTAATCACGGTTTCAGTCACAAATTTATCGCTGCGATCATCGATCATCGGAATCCAATAGCGGTTGTCGACGCCCTGCCCTTGGGTCCAAATTTGGCGGTGGGTCATTTCGTCTGGACTACTGATTTCTCCTAGGTTCCATCCAATAAAATAGATGCCTTTGGTTGGTTTGGCGATATATTCAAAGGTGATTTTATGCTGCATCGATGCGCCATGATTCTGCACATGCATGGGTTGGTAGGGTTCTGATTTTAGGTCTGGGTAAACGACCACACCGGTGGGGATGATTTTGAACGGGAGCGTTTTGCCATCCATCGAGGCATTTAATATGTTGATGCCGGGCGCATCGAAGAAGATTGTGTCAATCACGCGTTGCAGGGGCTCAAACGTATGGGTGACCTTGCCGAAGACGGTTTTCTTGGGGGCGTCGAACGAAACTTCCAATTTCATGTGCAGTACATCGATGTTGCGATTGCGCTCATGTCCGCCCGGATCCACATGATAGGCTTGCGTCTCGGGGAATTGGGCTTTGAGTATGGACGCCGTGAAAAACAATATGGCGAGAAGGGGTAGGTATTTCCAAGTGATGGCGGTGTTCATTTTGATTGAAATGGATTTTGAGTAAGGGTGTTAAATGAGTAAAAAAACGTTCAGCGAATATAGTACTGACGGGTCGTGAGAAAAATTCATTGGCATTTTTTACAAATGATACTTGCCTAATGGCAAAATTCGCCTTATTTTTGCAGTCCTTTTAAGAATCACAGACGCGAAAGTTGGTAAACAACTACTAGTATCAAAGAAGAAAATTAGGAAACGGATTGGTAGTTCAGCTGGTTAGAATGCCGCCCTGTCACGGCGGAGGTCGCGGGTTCGAGTCCCGTCCAGTCCGCAAAATTAACACCTAACCCCTTGATTATCAAGGGGTTTTTTATTTTAAGGACAACATTAAGGACAACATTTTTGGGTTGTTTTGGCTGTTTTTGTTCTGAATTTCATCGCTTCATACAATTGTTGAAATATTTTTTTTGATGCGACGGGGAACCAGTAATAGTTTAGAATTGTGCGTTAATCACTAAGTTGATTAACTTAGCTTGTATGAAAACCTCATCATTACAACAACAGAGAAACATTTTAAAACTCCTATCCTGTTTTGAAAGACACCTCAAGGGTTATGATGAGTATTTCAACAACGACTATTATCAGATGAGTTATATCGTTCACCGATGTCCTTTCAGTGGCGACTATACAATTGAAGTAACAATGACCATTTGGAACAAAAAATACTTCTTTGACAGAATTGAAACGACATATCAGTTTCTGTCATCATTAAAAACATTCTGCGCCATTTTCTCAATGCAACAGGTTAAAATCGTTCGACAATTGAAAAAACCTATCAATCACACCGTGAATCTTGAAGAAAGGATTGGCTATGGCATTTATGAAAAAACCATCAATTGAGGTTTTTCAACTTGAGTATAGATAAAAGGTTTACTAATGTCAAGTGAGCGTTATTCTTTGAACAAGGATAATGGTATTGAAATCGGCCTACTTATGATTAGATGTAAAACCCATCACGTAAGTCATACCTCCTTGAAATGGTCTTGAAGTCGGGTTGTATGAGTAATCCATAGAGATGAAAAGAGTTGTCCCCGATAATCCTTGAAAACTGGATTTGTATAAAACCAAGAGAAGGAGTTCAACAACAGCTTGGTGGAAATCAAATTTTAAATTTTGGTGGAGCAATGGGGGTTTGCTGTGCTTAAATGAAACTTGTGAGTTAAATGAAAAAAACACTTCAATGAGGCGTTGGAAATTAATAAAATATGCCTAAAAACTTTGTTTTTTAACTTTAAATTGATGAAACAAGAATTGGCAGAAAAGTATGAAAATCTAGTTAGATTCTTATCCTGTTTTGAAAGTCACTTCAAGGGATATGGTGACGATTTCTACACAAAATAGAAAATGAGTACCCATTTACGATTAAAGAAGTAAATTGCAATATTATTGGAATAATCGGACAAATTGACCCCTCTCCGTCGGACTCAAATTGACCCCTAAAGTGAAGAGGGGGTCAATTTGGTTTTTGGTGGCTCAATGCTTTCGCAATCGCCTAAGGTGAATTGACAGTATTTGATGGTTCTACCCATGCCCAACCACATCCTTTCGTAATACGTTTGGATTTGCAAAATCAGCGGGACAGGGTCTAAAGCGTAGACATCATCATAACAAATCGACAAATTTAAATTGTCTCGCTTGATTTGTTCTAAAGTGCTTTCGAAGAAAAGCTCACTGTCTGTTTTTACATTGATCAAAGCACTTGCCGGTGCAATCTGTCTGTATAGATTTAAAAACTTAAAACTGCTCAGTCTTTTTCTTTCCTTTTGAGGCTGTGGATCTGCGAAAGTGATCCAAATTTCTGATACTTCATTGGGTCCAAAATAATCGATAATCGAATCTATGGGAATCCTCAGAAATCGCACATTGGAAATAGATTCCACAATTGCCGTTTTGGCACCTGTCCACATCCGATTGCTTTTGATGTCGATGCCTATATAATTAATTTCCGGATTTAGCCTCGCCAAGCCAATGGTGTAATCACCTTTACCGCAGGCGAGTTCAACAACAATAGGATTGGCGTTTCCGAAAATTTCAGACCAACGCCCTTTGGTTTTATCGCTAGCGTCTAAGGTGTTTTCAAACGAATTGTATTCGGCAAATTTGATGAGTTTCGGTTTGCTCATTGTTTGCAAAGGTACTGTTCAATTCAAGAATCTCTTATTCCGTGCAGTTTGTTTTTTGGCGATGCTTACATTTTCGAATCGATAAAATTACCGGATGGACATAGAGCGCACAAATTGAAAGAAGTTAACTTTGTAAAGTGATTTCAGTTGAATTATTGGTGCAAGCCTATCTGTCGGGTTCCTTTCCAATGGCTGATCCAGATGAGGGTGATCAAATTTATTGGCATACGCCGGAAACGAGAGGGTTGATTCCTTTGGACGATACTTTTAAAGTGCCAAAAAATTTGATGCGTTTGTATAGGAAGGAGAAATTCGAGCTCACGATCAACAGGGCATTTCCAGAGGTTATCGAACAGTGTTCTTTGTTGAGACAGGGCGACACCTGGATTTCTGAGGAGATTATAGCTGTGTATACAGAGATGCACAAACTTGGGTTGGCACATAGTTTTGAGGTTTGGCTCGATGGGGCGTTGGTTGGCGGTTTATATGGTGTGGCAATTGGCAAAGCCTTTTTTGGTGAAAGTATGTTTCACAAGGTCACTGATGCTAGTAAGATTGCCTTGGTGTTTTTGGTTGAGTTTCTCAAAGAACAAAATTTTCAACTCCTCGATTGTCAATATCTTAATCCCCATTTGTTGCAATTTGGCGCCTATGAAGTAACTCAGGAAGAATTCTTATCACGGTTACAGGAGATAATTCATGGTATTTCCTAATCGGAGTATTTTAGATGATTCAAATAGGATGAAATATCCGAGAAATACACCAATTTTGCGGAGTGCGCATTAATCATTCAATTCAAGGGGTAGAGGGTTGGGCAGACCTGCTTTGTCCAATCGATATTTCTTTGTCGATGGGTCCAGACGGCGACAATCCAAGGGCATTTTTTATTGACCCTGCGAAATTTGATGCCATCAGAGTGGGTGATTTTGTTGGTCGCGTCGCCGAAGGTGGATCGGCAAACTGCGAGATTCTAACGCTTTGTGCTCATGGGAATGTAACGCATACAGAATGTGTAGGACACATTACAGAAGAGCGAATTGTAATGCCAGATGTATTGAAACAATTTTGGTTTTCAGCACAATTGGTTTCCATTGATATCTCTTCCACGGGTCGGGTTAGTTTGGCAGATATTCAATCCTTACAAATTGGTGGAATAGATGCGGTCATATTTAGGAGTCTCCCCAATAGAAATGAAAAAAAATGCATGGATTGGAGCGGTAATTCGGCGCCATATTTTGAGCCCGATGCGTTGGCCTACTTGCGCGATTTAGGGGTCGTTCATTTGCTCACCGATTTTCCTAGCGTGGATCCGGAAGAGGACGAGGGACGGTTGGCTGCACATCATGAATGGTGGGGATTGCCCCAGAGAAGTGAAGCTGGGAATACGCTGGCATTAAGCCAAGGCCATTCACGATTTTCATCAACCATTACGGAGTTGATATTTGTGCCTGATTTGGTTGCGGATGGGATTTATATGTTGAATTTTCAGGTGCCAAACCTTAGAACAGATGCTGTCCCTTCTCGGCCTGTCATCTATAAATGGAATGCCTTGGTTCACACAATTCCTAATGCAAAAATCAGTTAACGATTTTGTCTATGGGTGAAAAATGGCTCTATTTCATAAATATTTTGGTTTCTCGATTCATCAATGCAGGGAAACCCAATTTAGGAGCGTTTTCCAATAGTTCGGAAAAAGTTCGTAGTATCATCGTTGTAAAATGGGACGAAATTGGCGATATGCTAACGGCTGTACACGTTTTTGAATTGTTAAAGCAAAATTATCCCGGCGTTGAAATTACCGTTTTATGTAAACCCTTTGTTTCCTCTTTAATCCAAACCGACCCCAACGTAGATGTTATTATCAATGATGTTGAGAAGTGGACAAAAAGATATGATTTGGTCGTTGAATTGCGAGGTACATGGAAGTCGGTATGGAAATCTTTGGGATGGAAAACAATACCCAAATATAGAGTGGACAGGGGCTGGGTTCGATTTCAACAACGAGGCAAACAGCCGCATGAGACCATTACCAATTACCGGATTATCGAACCATTGCTGCCACACATGGCGGGAGAAAAAAAAGTTGAGGACTTGTCAGATTTTGTAATTAAGCCCAAGTTGTATCCGAGCGCCAACGATATTGTTCTTGCACAGGATTGGGTTGAATGGGCCTTGAATGATGATTTGGGTCTAACGGACAATGTAAGTGGTATTGCTGTTTTGCATACCGGTGCACGCAGTAATTTAAGAAGATGGTCGCCCAATCGTTTCGCAGAATTGTCAAAATGGTTGCTCGATGAAAAGAAATTAATGCCGGTTTGGGTGGGCACCAAGGAGGAGGAAGAACAAATCCTTGCCTCCATTGCATTGGGTGGCGCAGGTAAGGTTTGGATTTCGGGCGAAACCAGTCCCGCTTCTAATTCTTTATTGGCATTTTATGCATTCATAGAGCGGAGTGCCCTATATGTGGGTAATGAAAGTGGGCCTTTACAAATGGCGGACATCGCGGAGATCCCCACGGTGGGAATTTTCGGACCCGGTGTTGTCAATGTGTTTTATCCCAAATCATCAAAGAGTCTCGTATTTCATGAAGTTCTGTCATGCAATCCCTGCGATCAGAAAGTTTGTATTCAGCCCAATGATCGATGCGTAGACAGAATAGCGGTATCTCAGGTGAAACTTGGAATTAATAAACTACTTGGGTTATTAAACGTATAATTTCCACAAATTCAACGTGTTGATTTTGTAATCGCATTGTTCAAGAAGTATATTCGAGAGTTGTTAGAAAATCATCAAACCAATCCATGAGAAAAGCTTTTGAGGTTACGGTATTAGGGACTTCGTCGGCTACCCCTACCAAGTATCGGCATCCGAGTTCTCATTATGTGAGGTTGGAGGGCAGTTACCTGCTTTTGGATTGCGGTGAAGGGGCTCAACGACAGCTAGCGCGTTACGGCTTGAGAACACAAAGGATTTCACATGTATTTATTACGCATTTACATGGTGATCATTATTTTGGATTGCCCGGATTAATTACTTCGATGGCCTTATTCGGACGAACGGAGCCACTTGTTATTGTTGGTCCGGCGGCATTACAGAGCATTATGCAGGTGCTGTTGCTGGAAAGTGATTCCATATTGCCTTATCCCTTAAAGTTTGTTAGTACGCAATTCGACCATATGGAAACGGTTGCCATTGGCGACAATTTCGAGGTGATTTCGGTTCCATTAAAGCATCGTGTGCCCTGCACTGGTTTTATCATCAAAGAAAAAGGACCGGAACGAAGATTAGATGTAGATGCCTGTGTGAAATATAAAGTTCCAATAGAGCAGTATGATGCCATCAAGTTGGGCGCAGATTATATTTCTAGCAGTCAAGGTGAAATTAAAAATGAACTCCTTACAACAGATGGAGTTAAAAATCGATCCTATGCCTATATCACAGACACAATCTATGATCCGGAATATTTAACACCAATTTTGCAGCATGTAGATTTGTTATATCATGAGGCTACGTTTTTAACGGATCGCTTATCAAGGGCAATTGAAACCTACCACAGTACTGCTTTGCAAGCGGCTCAAATTGCCAAAAATTCAAATGTAGGTCAATTGTTGATCGGACATTTTAGTGCACGATACAATGATGCACAACCTTTGTTGCTAGAAGCTAGGGATGAGTTTGCATCAACCTTCGAAGCCGTGGAAGGTCAAACTTTTTCGGTAGGAGGACAATAAAATTTCATTTATTAGGTCAAAAATTCTTTGCATTTCTGGTGGTTCGACTGATTCACTAAACACAATTCGAATAAGTGTAAAACTCTTACTTCTGAAAACGGAGAAAAAGTTGCTCGTACACTAAATTCGTTGGGATTCATCATGGCCTCACGAAAAAAAAGTAAAGATACCAGACCCGATTTCCTACGCGATCAAGGCGATCGCATTGAAAAAATATCGGCTAAAGATGTTTGGTCGGCCATCACCCTAAAACACGAGCCCACCCGAAAAGTTGTTGGATTTCTCTTGGTGGTTTTTGCGGCGGTTCTAGCAATCAGTTTTACCTCCTTCTTCTTTTCGTGGAAACTCGATCAGAGTTTGATGTCGCGGAGCGACGATGGCCTATCTTATTTTAATGGCGCGGCCAAGAATGCAATGGGTTACTACGGCGCCCAACTCGCGTTTAAGTTTGTCCACAATGGCTTCGGTCTCGCTGCCTATGCCCTACTGCCCTATGTAACGTTGACAGGGCTTTTCCTTCTCTTTGATTATCGTCCGTTCTCACTGCTGCGCATCGCTGTACATACCATCTTGTTTACTGTTTGGTTCTCTTTATTTTTGGGTTTTGCGTTGCGATGGTGGCCTCTGTTGGGCGGATCCTTCGGCTTTTTTGGTAACCAGCAGATTGAAACCGCCATCGGTGGAGTGGGGTCGTTTTTTTTCCTTGCCGCCTATGCCGTGGCCTATTCTATGTTCTTCCTCAACGCCAATCCATTTGCCCGCATCAAAATGAAATACGGTCCGGATGGGGAATTGTTGGATCCTGATTCAGATCTTGATGGATCTTGGTCGTCTGACGGAAATGCATCGTTGCGTGAAGAAAAAGCGGAGACATCGGATATAGATGAACCCTCGGGTTTTGAACCTAGCATCCATGAGGATTTTGCAGTGGATGATATAGATGAGGATGTGATTGAAGTGGAGTTGCAAGACGATACCCCGCTACTGTCGAAGGCTGAGCTTGAGGCCCTGACCCAGATATCTC
This sequence comes from Flavobacteriales bacterium, assembly GCA_947472115.1. GTDB lineage: Bacteria > Bacteroidota > Bacteroidia > NS11-12g > UBA955 > UBA955. The sequence goes on from CANIZU010000001.1 coordinate 26,719, forward strand.
TGAAAACAACAGAGACCATAGCGTCTGAAACAGTGGTTAAACCCGCCCCGCCTATCGTTGAAAAGTTTGATGATTTTGTAGTGCATCGCGGTGAAGAAGAAGAAATGGATACGGTCGCGGTGAATCAGCAGCCTCAACCCTCAGCGATTAAGGAAGAGGTGCTTCAAAAAGAGCCAGCCTTGATATCTGAGGATCAAGAGCCAAATCCCGGCGCAGGCATAAATACTCTTTTGGGCGATGAAGACTTCCACGTTGAGGTTATGGCAGACGAAGCGGATGAGGCCGTGGATGAGAATACCGGCGACAATTCTATGGATCGGATGGGGATCGACACCGTGTACGACCCAACGCTGGAGCTGAGCAAATATCAGTTTCCGACCTTGGATCTGTTGGACGAGCATGATACGCGCAAGCAGGAAATCGACATGGTGGAGATTCAGCGGAGTAAGGACATGATTATCCAAACGCTGGAAAATTATAAAATTGGCATTTCAAGTATCAAGGCCAGTGTGGGTCCAACCGTTACTTTGTATGAAATCGTGCCGGCGCCGGGTGTGAAAATTTCGAAGATTAAGAACCTGGAAGACGATATCGCATTGAGTTTAGCGGCCTTAGGGATACGGATTATCGCGCCGATACCCGGAAAAGGAACCATTGGTATAGAGGTGCCGAACAAGAATCCGGAGATGGTGCCGATGCGCAGTGTGTTGGCCAGCAAAAAGTTCCAGGACTGCGATTTTCAGCTACCGGTGATTTTAGGTAAGACCATTTCCAACGAAATTTTCGTGGCTGATTTGGCGAAAATGCCCCACTTGCTGATGGCAGGTGCTACAGGGCAGGGTAAGTCGGTGGGTCTGAACAGCATTTTGGTGTCGCTATTATACAAGAAGCATCCTGCCTATGTGAAGTTTGTGTTGGTGGATCCGAAGAAGGTGGAATTGACGTTGTTCAATAAAATTGAACGACATTTCTTGGCGAAGTTGCCGGGCGATGGCGAGGCGATTATTACCGACAATCACAAGGTTATTAATACCTTGAATAGTTTGTGTGTGGAGATGGACAATCGTTATAAGTTGCTTCAGGATGCTTTGGTGCGGAACATCATTGAGTACAATAACAAATTTTTGGCGCGGAAGCTGAATCCGAATGATGGGCATCGATTCTTGCCTTATATCGTGGTGGTGATCGACGAGGTGGCGGATTTGATGATGACTGCGGGCAAGGAGATTGAGACGCCGATTGCTCGTTTGGCGCAGCTGGCCCGTGCAATTGGGATTCACTTGATTTTGGCGACGCAAAGGCCGAGTGTGAATGTAATTACGGGGATGATCAAGGCAAACTTCCCGGCGCGGATAGCGTTTAGGGTGAGTTCTAAAATAGATTCTCGTACGATTTTGGATGCCAATGGCGCGGATCAGTTAATTGGTCGAGGTGATTTATTATACAGCGGCGGCAACGAGGTGATCCGATTACAATGCCCATTCGTAGATACCCCAGAAGTGGAGCGCATTGTGGACTTTATTGGTGAGCAACGGGCCTTCCCAACGGCGTATGTGTTGCCTGAGGTGAAAGAGGAGGGCGGTGTATTGAGCGGCGATGGTTTAGACTCTGGCGATTGGGATCCAATGTTTGAGGATGCGGCCCGGGTGGTGGTTTTGAACCAGGTGGGCAGTACGAGTATGATTCAGCGCAAATTGAAGATCGGTTATAACCGGGCGGGTCGTTTGATGGACCAGTTGGAGGACGCCGGAATTGTGGGCGGGAACAATGGCAGCAAGGCGCGTCAAGTTTTGATCACCGATGAGCATAGTTTAGACCAATTTTTGAGTAATTTGCGTTAAAATTTATTTTGATGATTTACGAGATATTGAAAGTAAAAAAAATCGACGGGAATCGTTCGGGTTTGTCGTTGTTTAGGGCCATGGATCGTGTTGGTTTTCAGGGGATGTTATTATTTTGTTTATGCGTTTTGTCTATTGTTGGATTGAAAGCCCAGCAGCAAAATGATCCCAAGGCCGAGGCAATTTTAAAAAAGGTATCTTCGGTCTATCAGTCGTATAGCACCATCAAGGCATCGTTTACATTAACCACGACACCTGTCAGCGGCAGGGCTTCGGTGGAGAAGGGTAATGTTTGGTTGAAGGGTAAGAAGTTTCGCTTGGACTACGGGTCTCAGGAGATTTATTGCAATTCCATTTTTACTTGGACGTATAGTACTGAGGACGCGGAAGTAACCAAAGAAAATTTCAAGTTGCGCGACAATAGCATAACGCCTAATGAGATATTTACCATCTATAACAAGGGTTTCAAGAGTAAGTACGAAGGTCCGATTGTTCGCAACGGCAAGAACTATGATGTAATTCAGTTGGTGCCAAAGAATGCGGCCAATTACAGTTATGTTAAGTTAGAAATCGATAAGAGTACGAATAAGATTCAGCGGGTGATTCAGCATTACAAGAACGGCACCGAGGTGGCGATAGAGGTGACGATTTTAACTCCTAACACTGCTTTGGCCGATACTTTTTTTGAGTGGAATATGGCTGCACATTCAGATGTGACTTTGGTAGATTTAACGAAGAAGAAGAAGCCATAGTGTGGGTGAAATGGCGCGGTAAAATCGCAACTATTTTATCACATTAAATTAAAGAAAAGGGCCGCAAATGCGGCCCTTAATATTTTAAAGAATTTGAATTATTTGTTTTCTTAAGCTGGCATTCTACCCAATACCTCTGCCATTTTCTTGCCGATTTCTGCAGGAGAGGCTACCACGTGAATACCGCACTCGGCCATAATGGCCATTTTAGCAGCGGCAGTATCGTCTTTTCCGCCTACAATCGCACCGGCATGACCCATTCTGCGACCGGCAGGGGCAGTCTGACCTGCGATGAATCCAACCACAGGCTTGGTGCCATGTTCTTTGATCCAGCGAGCGGCTTCGGCTTCCATGCCACCACCAATTTCGCCAATCATGACAATGCCTTCAGTCTCAGGATCGTTCATAAACAATTCAATGGCTTCTTTGGTAGTTGTTCCGATGATCGGGTCGCCACCAATCCCAATTGCAGTACTTTGGCCCAATCCCAATTTGGTTAACTGGTCAACCGCTTCATAAGTCAAAGTACCTGACTTAGAAACAACGCCAATCGAACCTTTCTTGAAAATAAAGCCAGGCATGATGCCAATTTTGGCTTCGCCTGGAGTGATAATTCCTGGACAGTTAGGGCCAATGAGTGTGCAATTAAATCCTTTGATATATTCGCGCACCTTCACCATGTCTTTGGTGGGAATACCTTCAGTGATACAAACGATGACTTTGATTCCGGCTTCGGCTGATTCCATGATGGCATCGGCGGCGAAAGCTGGTGGAACAAAGATAATACTGGTGTTTGCTTGTGCCTCGCGAACGGCATCTTGAACGCTGTTGAAAACAGGACGGTCGAGGTGTATACTACCGCCTTTTCCTGGAGTTACCCCACCAACCACGTTGGTGCCGTATTCAATCATTTGTTGTGCGTGAAAAGTACCTTCGTTTCCAGTGAAACCTTGAACGATAATGCGAGAATCTTTGTTAACCAGTATACTCATAGTTTTATTGCTCCGCGAAAATAACACAGAAGGGCTGAATCCCAATGCGGTTGGGAGAGATTATTTCTGAACGGCCTCAGTAATCTCAGGGCCCATAGGTTTTACTCCGGAAGGGTAGTAAGCCACGAGTTGACCTTGTTCGTTGATGAGGAATTTGTTGAAGTTCCATCCCACACTGGCATCTAGGGCGCCGTTTTCTGATTTGTTGCATAACCAGCGGTAAAGCGGGTGTTGTTTGCTGCCTTTGACATCGAGTTTCTCGCTGATGGGGAAGGTGACACCATAATTTTTTTGACAGAACGATGCTATTTCTGCTGCTGCGCCGGGTTCCTGCTCCATGAATTGGTTACATGGACAGCCGATGACGATGAGCTTATCGGTGAATTTTTCTGAAAGTTGCTGCAATTCCGCGTATTGGGGAGTATAACCACATTTAGAGGCTGTGTTAACGATGAGGATTTTCTTGCCTTTATATTGGGCAAGGTCTAAATTGGCAGTGCCATCCAAGGTTTTTAGTTGGATGTCGTAAAAACTTCTGGTGGCAGCACCCGCTTGACTTGGGTCGATGGTTTTGGTCTTGCCAAATACGCAGGCTGTAATTAGGGAGCCAATGGCGGCGGCAACGGAAGCGATTCTAAGGATTCTCATGTTGGAGTAACAAAGTAAAGTGAAATTTGGTTTTGTTGTAGATATAATAACTACAGACATAATTTAGATTCATTTCAGATTTCTTATTTTTACAGTGGGTTTGTACAGCAATGTGAAAATGGCCAAATATTTTTGGTTATTTTCGTGGAATGCGATTGAATTTATCGAATAGCTTAGTATTGTCTTTGGTTTTTATGTTAATAGGATTGGGGGGGCTAATTTCTTGCAGTGAGGAATTGCCGCCAGTGATCATGACAGCCGAGGAAAAGCCCTTACTAGATACTTTTTATGTGGGTTCGGTACCTGCGGCCTCGCCAAAGAAGGTTTTATTGTTTGATGTAACAGGGGTGCGTTGTAACAACTGTCCAAAAGCCGCTGTCTTAGCAAAGAGCTTAGCCTCAAGTAATTCGGGCCGGGTAGAAGTAGTTGCACTATACCCCAAAACCCCCATGAGTTTAACCTTTCCGTGGTCGGGATTTGATACGATGAGTACCTTGGAAGCAGACCAAATAGCCACGGCCTTAGGTGGAATTACCTCCTTGCCATTGGGGGCGGTTGACCAGGTGGCATATAACGGAAGCAAGCTGTTAAATACGAGTGATTGGGGAGCGGCAGTGACGGCCCAGTTGGGGAAAGCATCGCTATTTAATTTAAACATCAAAAGCACTTGGAAGCCTGCCGACGGTAAATCCCGTGTAGAAATAAAAGCGGTGGCCAGCTCGACGATTTCGTCCAATTATAAATGGGTGGTGGCCATAACAGAGAGTGGTGTAAAGAGTAAGCAGTCGGACCAAGATGCCCCCGGTGGTAGCGTGGATGATTACGATCATGAGCATGCACTGCGCGGTGTTGTTGGATCTACGCTGGGAAGCGATGTCAATACATCGTCAGTCTCTGCGGGCTATACTAGAGAGAAGCATTTCTACCTTTTGCCCAAAGCGAAGTGGGTTGCTGCCAACTGCGATATTGTTGTATGGATTTACGATGCCAATACCAAAGAAGTGGTCCAAGTAGAGCGTGTTTCTTTGAAATAGCTAAGAATATTTTACATATCTTGTGGCTTGTAGAAAGTTGCCAATTCAATTTTCTTATACATGAACAATGACAATCCAGTCTCAAGCTTGGCTATCCGCCAAACAACGATTTAAGCAGTATTTGCAGCTAGAGCGTTCGCTCTCGTTGAATAGCGTGGAGGCCTACATCGCCGATTTAGACAAATTTGAGCTGTGGAGTATTTCACAAGAATGGAAAGGCCCGCTGGATATGGATCAGCAAAGGATTCAGAAATTTCCTCAATGGATTGCGGACATGGGGTTTCAAGCAACATCACAGGCCCGAATTATCAGTGGTGTGAGGTCGTTTTATAAGTTCTTGGTTATGGAAGATAGTTTGGCCGCAAGTCCCGCGGATTTTTTGGAGCCCCCCAAAACTGGACGAAAATTGCCAGTAGTCTTGAGTGAAGAGGAAATTGATGAAATGATATCGGCCATTGATAGAAGTTCAGCAGAAGGTGAGCGCAATGTGGCATTGTTAGAAACACTCTATAGTTGTGGTTTGCGGGTGAGTGAATTGGTGGGATTGCAGATCACTCAAGTACATGTCACGGAGGGTTTTGTTCAGGTGGTAGGCAAAGGCAATAAAGAACGTCTGGTGCCGGTGGGTGCTCGAGCGCTCAAACACATCCGCTTATATGTAGATCAAGTGCGAGTGCATATAAATATCAAATCTGGCGCTAGAGATATTGTATTTTTGAGTAAAAGGGGTGGGCCAATGAGTCGACAATCGGTTTTTTTATTAATCAAATCATTGGCCATCAAGGCTGGAGTCAGAAAAAATATTTCACCACACACATTCCGTCATAGTTTTGCGACGCACCTAGTGGAGGCGGGCGCGGACTTGCGTGCTGTTCAGGAGATGTTGGGCCATGAGAGTATTACCACAACGGAAATCTACACGCACTTGGATCGGAATTATTTGGCAGATACCCTATTGAAGTTCCATCCGAGAAGCGGATAACCAATAAAGGTATATGGGGTTGAAAATACGAATTGACGAAAGATAATTGTTACAATCGTGCGTCAACCAATTCTCTTGGTAAAATCGATTTTAGATCAAAGATGACACTGTTTTCATTGGATTTAAGCGCATAAAAATCCAAGTCCATAAATTGATCGTGAGCAACAGTTAGCAAAATGGCATCGTAGGTGTTTAGCTCTGTGAGGGGCTTGATATTGTGGAGATTATACACTTGCTCTGAATTGGCATTTGGGTCATAAACATCCACAATCATACCCACTGCTCTAAGTTCATGGTACACATCGAACACTTTGGAATTTCTGATGTCTGTACAATTCTCTTTAAACGTAAGACCCAAAATTAGGACATGCGCTCCTTGGATTGACAGGTTTTTTGCGACCATCAACTTCAACAATTTATTTGCAACAAAAATTGCCATGTTGTCGTTGACTTTTCGTCCGCTGAGTATCACCTGCGGTTTGTGGCCGAGTTTTTCTGCTTGATACGCTAGATAATAGGGGTCAACTCCGATGCAATGTCCACCTACAAGTCCGGGTTTGAACGGAAGAAAGTTCCATTTTGTTTGAGCCGCTTCAATTACGTCGGCGGTGTCAATGTCCATCAAATCAAAGATGAGAGCGAGTTCGTTTACGAAAGAAATGTTGACATCGCGTTGGGCATTTTCGATGGCTTTGCATGCTTCTGCCACTTTGATGCTTTTTGCCTTAAAAGTGCCAGCTAAAATTATGGAAGCATATAATTGGTCAACCATTTCCGCTATTTCTGGGGTAGATCCTGAAGTGACTTTTTTTATCGTAGTTAAAGTGTTTACACGATCACCAGGATTTATCCGTTCAGGGGAATAGCCGCAGAAGAAATCCACATTGTATTTGAGGCCAGATGTTGTTTCTAGCAATGGAACGCAATCGTTCTCAGTGCAACCGGGGTAAACTGTGGATTCATAAATAACAATATTGCCCGGACTGATCAATGTGCCCAACATTTTTGTTGCCTCTAATAAATGGCTGAGATCGGGGAGTTTTTGTTGATCTACTGGGGTAGGGACAGTAACAATATAAATATCACAATTTTGGATTAGATTGCTATCGTCGGTAAATTCTAGTGTTACTGAATTAGCGATTGTCGAAATTAGTTCATCGGGGTGGACTTCTTTTGTGATATCCGTTCCGCTGTTGAGTTCAGAAATTCTTTTTGAATTCAAATCAAATCCAACAGTAGAATATTTCTTTGCAAATGCTAAGGTGAGGGGCAAGCCAACATAACCGAGTCCAATTACTGCTATTTTTTTTTCTGTAATTGACATGGATTATTTGGTATTAGGGTCTTGCCATTGGTTCCAAGTTTTTTTACCACGTGTAAAATAGCCCAAAACAATTGAATGGTTGATGCTGCCGGTTAATTCGGCCAGAGGTTTGGATGCGATATGGGTAGGAAATTGATCTTTAATACGATTGAATTCGAGGTGGGCCTTTACTATTTGTGGGATGTGAGACCATTTGCCTTGCAGTAGAAAGAATACACCGGCTAGGCCATCGAGCAGTTTGCGGGCAAAAATTCGCATCGTCTTCTCGCTGGGGTGTAGATTTTTGTGCAACATCAGCAGGTTATTTCGGAAATTGAGAAAGGTTTTGCGCGGACTTTGGTTGGAGAGGGTGGCGCCGCCAATGTGAAAAACGCGGGAGGCGGGACAGGACCAGATGCTATATCCCATGAGTTGAAGTCGCCAGCACAAATCGATTTCTTCCATGTGGGCGAAAAAGGCGAGATCCAAGCCGGTGGCGCGTTCCCATGCTTCGCGCTTAATAAATAATGCCGCGCCGGAAGCCCAAAAAATGGGCATTGGATTGTTGTATTGGCCTTGGTTGGTTTCGACGTTGCCAAAAATCCGACCCCGACAAAACGGATACCCGTATTTGTCGATGAATCCGCCGGCTGCGCCGGCGTATTCGAATTTGTTGCGCTTATAATAGTCGATGAGGTGCGGCTGCGCCGCACCCAAATCCGGGTGTTGCGCAACCAATTCTAGCAATGGCGTTAGCCATTGCTCATCGGGCTCCGCATCGGAATTTAACAAAATAAAATAATCCTCGGTGCACTGCTTCAATGCCTCGTTGTATCCACCCGCGTAACCGGAGTTCTCGGACAGCTGAATGAATCGAATTTCGGGGTAATGGCCAGCCATGAACTCCGCACTTCCATCGGTGGAGGCATTATCAACCACCGTGATCGTCGCGCCCGGGTACTGACTATTCCGAATCACCGTCGGCAAGCACTGCTGCAACAGGTTTCGGGTGTTGAAATTCAGGATGACGATATTTATGGTTGGGGATGTCAAAATCTTATGTTATTTGGCGGCCGCGGCGGAACTTGTTCCGACGGCCGCCCCGCCTTTAAAATTGTGAAAGACAAACTGTGGCTCCGGCGCTGCCATCAAAAAGACGCAACACCGAGATTTAGGATTTCCGTACGCCTTCAAAAATGCACCCAATCGCTCCTTCTGTAAAATGCCCAACTCCAAGAATCGCTCTATCGTGGTGGCATTGATCGAATAGGGGAATCCGAATTCGTCGCGGTCCACAATCATCTCGCCAATCTTCGCCTGCTCCTGATGCGCCACATATAAAGGATGCTCCGTGAAGCCGCCATCGACCATGTCGGTGCTCACCTCCAGTAAAAAATCATTCAACTCGCCCAATTGGGCCTCCAGAGATTTTAATTGGGATTCTACGATTGGATCTGACATTTTTCTGGGTTTAATTTCTGGGTTTGATGATCTTGATTCGATGATTAATGTTGAACGATAAACTTTGTCGTGATAGCGCGTGAATTGTCGCCCTGTAATTGCAAAAAGTAAGTACCGTTGGGCAAGGTCGCCGTTGGGATCGCACCAGAATCGCCATAACGACCCTCGCTTACCACCGCCCCCTGCAAATTGTAAATGCGGTAGGTGCGGTTTAACAGCGACATCGCCCCGCGAACAGAAATTGAAGTACTGCTGGGGTTGGGGTATAATTTGATTGAGGGTCCGCGTGAGAACTTTGAAACGGAAACCGGTTCGACCATGTAAACCAAAGGCAAAGCGAACATCCCACGGCCGTGGGTAATCACAAACAAAGTGCGATCGTCGCGCATCTTCAATTCGTGAATGGCGACATTCGGAACCCGGTAATCCTTGTTCCACGTTTTGCCACTGTCGATGCTGTAATACAAGCCAAAATCCGTTCCCGCAAAAAAGACTTCGTCCGGACGGTAAGGATCCACCGCCATCATATTCACGGGCAAACCCGGAGGCAAATCGCCAGAAATGTTCTTCCACAACGGCTTGTTCGTCACTGAGTCCAGCCCGGTCACCCGCCAAACGCGAGGATCGTTGCTGATATTGCTGAAAGCCACATACAATACGTAGGGATTTTTTGGATGAACGGTCATCCCCTTGATTAAATCGTTGGTGACGGCCGATGGAACACTCGAATTATAGTTGACCTCCTTGCCGGGAATCGCGGTGGCGGCATGTTCGATTTTGTATAGCTGCGCCGCGGTACCCCCGAAATAAACCACCGGATTTTCTTGTCGACTGATACCAATCGCCTTAATCCCCGCCCTCAAACTGGTTGTCATCTGGTCCCAAGTGTACCCCATATCCATCGTGCGATACAAGTATTTGTTGGTGCGATAAAAAACCATGTTCTGGTCGGCCAAATTCATTTCGAAAAGATTGATAAAGTCCACTCCATCGGTCGTAAATCTGGGATCCACGATCTTGGTGGTGTTACCTGGATTGTTTGAGGTAAAGTTGTTCATTACATGAATCGCATCGTTCTGATAACTCATGTAGGCAATGCTGCCATCTTGCTGACCGATATTGCAATAGGCGCCATCGCCTCCAAAGAATCGCTGACTAACTAGGGGTTTCTCCGTGACTTGGGTGCCATTGTCTTGAGCGCCTGAAATGCCCACCATCCCAGTGGGGCCGTAGCCGCCGCAATAGAACTGGGTCACGCGGTAGCCGTTGTTGAGATTGGCCGCAACGGCAGTAGATGACCATTGGTATCTGAAAACGCCGCCATCGGTTCCCATAAGGAAATCAGTGGTTGTTTTGGGCAAAAATGCAAAGGAATGGTGGTCGGAATGGCCAATATCGAGCGGGGTCCAAGAGTTTCCACCATCGCTGCTTCGGCAGATATCACGTCCACCCACCACAATCCGATTTGTATCTGTGGGATGCACCCCCATCACCATGCAATAAGCTTGATAACCAGGTCCTGCTGCGGTGGGAGGGGTTTTGGCTTTCCAGGTATTTCCGCCATCGCTGCTCTTGTAGAAGGCCACTGGCGCGGCATCGAAAGCGAATCCTTCGAACACGGCGTAGACCACTTTGGGGAATTTATGACAGTAATCCACCTGAATGGTTCTGTACGTGCCACCATTGGGAGCGTTCGGGAAGGTGAGGGTTTTGAAAGTGCCGGGTTTTCCATTGGAATCGGAGGCAACGACGAGGTTTGACTGCAATGTGGCGATCACGCGTCCGTTGGGGAGACAAACGACATCGGTCACTTGTTTATTTCCGCCGCTGTAGGCGATTGCCCAGGTTGCGCCGCCGTCAGTTGAGCGATAGAGCCCGTAACTGTTGGTGCCCACGAACAGGGTTTGCGAATCGATTTTCGAGTGTTCGATGTCCCATATCGCATTGAAACCATTGAGTTTCACGGTGGATGGGAGCTGATTGAACGTCTTGCCACCGTCGGTTGATTTAAAGACGCCTTCGCCATCTACATCGGCCGAATTGGCCCTGCTTTCGCCGGTTCCGTAGTAGACTTCGTTGGGGTTATAGGGGTTTGAGGTCAGCGCTGAGGGCATCATCGAAACTTCTTGCTCGTTGATGGGTTTCCAGCTTGTGCCGCCATTTTCGCTGCGCCAGAGTCCGCCTGAGATGGCACCGGCGAGGATGATTTTTTCGTTTCGCGGATCGATCCAAAGCGCGCGGGTCCTTCCGGCGACGTTGTTGGGACCTAGTTCAATGATGGTGTCGATGGGGTTTGTGCCGGCCCTACGCTCGAGTTTTTTCGCATCGTATTGTGCCCATTGAGATCTAAGAAAGGGGGGGATTTGGCCGGTGGCGTCCTGTTTTTCTTGAAACCATTGCTCGTAATAACCGGGGTGCTGTGCGTCTTCTTCCTGGGAATTGTTGTTGCTGGATGCGTTATGACCCAGCGAAATCAGGCTGTAAAGGCCGAAAAGGGCTAGGGTTGGGAATAGGAGGGAGAAGGTGAGGCGCGCAGATTTCGACATCATAAATTACAAATATACAATCGGGGGGCGGAGGGTTTGCGGAATTCGCAGGATTATTGGTGAAAGTTATAAGTGCGGGGTGTTTGAATTGGATTTGGGTGGGTGTAAACTTTGGAATGTTTGATTACATTTGAACATGATGAAGGCTTTTCAGCGCTTTTTGTTGGTGATTGGCATCGCTGCGGTATTGGCCGGGGTGGTGTGGGTTTCGCCATTTGGGTATTTGATCAAGGGGGTTCGGTTGACGTATATGATCGGACAGAAATCGGCTAACTATTTGGATTACAAGGGGTTCGATACGCGAGAAATCGCCAATGACCCATCGAAGGTATCGCCTTTGGTGACGTTGAGCGGCGCTTCGGAGGTCGTTTTGAGTGAGGGGTTGCTAGGGATGTTGAGCAAAACCGAGAGCGGTTCATTTTTGGTGTTTCGCAACGATACGTTGGTGTGCGAGAAGTATTTTGAGCCGGTGGATGGGTCGGTGCCCACGAATTCGTTTTCGATGGCCAAAACCATCACTTGTTTGTTGGTGGAGCAGGCGATTGAGCGCGGCGAAATTTTGTCTTGGGACGAGCCGGTTAGGAAGTTTTTGCCATGGGTGGGTGCGGTGAAGGATGTGAAGGGCTATCAAAATGAGGTTTTGGAGGAGAATGCGAAGGGGTTGACCTTGAGGCATTTGATCACGATGACGGCGGGTTTGGAATGGAATGAAAGTTATGTATCGCCCTTTGGGATCACGGCGAAGGCGTATTACGGGAGCGATATTGAGGCTACGATGCGACAGGTGCCTGTGGTGGTGAAGCCGGGCGAAGTATTTGAATATCAGAGCGGGGCAACGCAATTGTTGGGGTTGGTGTTGGAGAAGGCGACGGGGAAGCATTTGGCGGAATTGGCATCGGAGAGAATTTGGAAGCCATTGGGTGCTGAGGCGCCGGCGACTTGGTCATTGGATAAGGAGAACGGTCGGGAATTGAATTTTTGTTGTTTCAACGCCCGGGCCCGCGATTTTGGTCGTTTGGGCTTGATGGTGATGCATCACGGCGCTGGGCTAATCGATTCGGGATTTTTGGCGATGGCTCAACGTCCGTTTGTATCGTCGAATCACCCGGAGGCGCCGCGGTCATTGCATTACGGACATGCATTTTGGTTGGGCGAGGTAGACGGGGTGAAGTTCAGTTATTTTCAGGGGTTGAAGGGTCAGTATATTGTGTTGATTCCTTCGGGGGGGATGGTGGTTGTGCGCACTGGGAATGGGATTGCGCGGGCTGCGGACGGCGGGAAGGTGTATGATTGCGTGAAGACGTATGCGTCTGAGGCGATGAAGTTGTTTGGTCGTTGATGGGTTTTTCGGATGATTTTTCGGGTTTTGATTGATTTGATAGTTTTGATGAATGGTCGTTAATGGATTAATGAATTGATTTGCGAGATGGATTTTACGGATTTTGGAGATTTGGCGGAGGATGTGTTGTGGGGCGGGTTGTCGAAGGATGCGCATCGACAGTTTATGTCGCGTTGCCTGGTCTTGGCTGAACGCGGTTGGGGAAAGGTGAGTCCGAATCCGATGGTGGGAGCGGTTTTGGTTCGTGGCGGGTTGGTGTTGGATGAGGGGTGGCACGATGTATTTGGCGGGGCGCATGCGGAGCGGATGTTGTTTGAGGGGTTGGGTTCTGGACAGAATGAAGATTTTTCGGATTGTATTTTATATGTGTCGTTGGAGCCTTGCGCGCATTTCGGGAAGACGCCTCCTTGTGCGAATTTGATCTTGGAGAAGGGTGTTGGCGCTGTGGTTGTCGGGGTATTGGATCCCAATCCGAAAGTGTGTGGTAGGGGTGTTGAGATTTTGCGCGCTGCGGGTGTGGACGTCTTGGTGGGTGTGCTGGAGGATGAATGTCGGGGGTTGAATCCCATGTTTTGGGTCAACCAGCTTTTAGGCCGGACGGCTGTTGTTGCGAAGTGGGCAGAGACGGCGGATGGATTTATGGGTCGTATCGCAGAGGAGTCAAGTCGCTTGTTACCAACAAATCCAATTCTCTCAAATGAGATCGAACTGCTTCAAAATGAAAGGTTTTTGATTTCCGGTGAGGAATCGGGTCGATGGGTGCATTGGTTACGGTCGGGAATGGACGCGATTTTGGTTGGAGTGAATACATGGAATTTGGATCAGCCAAAGTTGAACGTCCGCGGGTTGGAGGTGTCAAAGCAGCCGATTCGCATCGTTCTAGATCGTCGGTTGCGAGGTGAATATTCCGCTGAAGCAGTGAATCGCAGCGCAGCCCCGTTGTGGGTGATATATGATTTAAATTTTTTAGAAAGTGATGAGGCGATGGGTATCCGAGAGTTACAATTTAAGTTATTGTCGGAGGCTTCGGGATCAGGAAAATTGGTTGGTTGGGGATTGGAATTATCGGAATTAGAATCATCGAACGGCAATAGCGATTCGCTGAACTCGGTAGATAGGATTTTGCAGTGGTTGTACGAGGCGCATGGATTGGGGGTGATTTTGGTTGAGGGCGGCGCATCGATTTTGCAATCGTTTTTGGATGCGGACTGCGTGGATGAGCTCCATATTTTGCGAAATTCGCAAATGCGTTTGGAATCGGGGGTTAGGTCTCCCAATTTGGATCGGGGGAAGTTGTCTCGGGATGCGGATTTTGGGTCGGACGAGCACTGGGTTTGGCGGCGGGATTTCGGTGGAATGGGCATCGAAACGGAGGAAGGATTGAATTCGGAATTCGGAATACTCGGGAAAGAGGAAGGGGATTTGGCGGAGTGAGTTTATTTTCCGACGTGTACTATGAGGTGGAGCGGGATGCGGAATTTGTTTTGCGGGAGCGGGGCAGCAAGTTTTTTGCTTTTGTTTACGGGGTGAAATCGGATTTGGAGATCAAGGAAAAGTTGGAGGGTTTGAAGCGGCAGTATCCGGATGCAACGCATCATTGTTATGCTTGGGTGATGGGGGCGCGGGGTGAGGCGCAGCGGGCGAACGACGATGGGGAGCCTGGAAATTCTGCGGGCCGACCGATTTTGAGGTCGATTCTCAGCGTGGGTGTCACCAATGTTTTGGTGGTGGTGGTGCGGTATTTCGGGGGGACGTTGCTTGGGATTCCCGGTTTGATTGAAAGTTATGGGGGAGCGGCCGAGTCGGCGCTTCGCGCCGCCGGCCGCCTCGAAAAATTCATCGAAGAAAACTATGAAATTTCATCGGCTTTTGAGCATGAACAGGAAATTCATCGACTCATTGCAAAGTACGGCGCTCGTGTTTTGGGCAGCGAGTATACGGAGCAAGTTTGCTATCGCGTGGCGGTGAAGGCAGGTGTAGGTCGGGACTTCGAAAAAGCCCTTTCGGACCATTACCAATTGAGCGGAAAACGCGTGTAAATTCATCTTTAATTAAGATGGAAGAGAAGATTCGAGTAAAGAAATTTAAACGATGATATTCTATTGAAGAAATTTTGCAATGAAATCAGATAATGTCATCTCTCCAGTTTCAAAAATGAAGACGGGTCCGCGAACATCTGCCAAGCTGTGTTTAAAAGGAAGTCGGTCACCCCAAGCGCTGTCTTTGAAAACATCCATAACGGCGACCTTGTGCGGGACGTAATGTTGTTCTTTGATTTCTTTTAATAGCCAATGTCGACGTTCATATTTTGGACGCACGATCGGAATGGTTTTATGGATTTTAAAGCAATCCGGCAAAGTATCAGGTGGTTGAATTTCCGATTGCAACGGGAAGTCTGCCAACTGCTGAAATCCCATGCTCGCTGTCTCTAAAACGTAGTGGTCCAATACGACCACTGCCCCAATTTTTTCCGTTCTGCAGAGGTTTGCCATCTTCTCGGCATCGCCACGCAACTGATTGATAGGGTAAATCATCACGGGAACATAGGTTTTACCCAATTCTCGGATGCTGCACCTGTCCCAAAAACGATAACCATAAAGTCCAACAGCAGCAAAAAGGCCAGTGAAATAAACGGTTTTAATAAGCTTGGACTTTATCTGGAACTTGCCAGAAAGTGTTAATGGATGTTTGAAGGTGATTTTCCAAAGTTGATTCAGCCCCTGGAACGAAAATCCCGAACTCGCAATTTGCCAACCCCACGCAAAGGGCACTGCCAAGAAAAATCGACCGTAGCCAAAAAAGATGTTTTCGGTGCCATCGGTTGTCTTTTCTACCGCTA
>CANIZU010000002.1 GCA_947472115.1 Flavobacteriales bacterium
GATTTTTCCCTTTTAATGAGGAGTTTGGCTGTAAAAATGTTTATCATTGTGAAGTTAAATGAATACACAATCGGGCTTTGTTTATGAAGACTTTTTGCGACATGTTTTGGCACATGGCGACCATAAAACCGATCGCACCGGCACAGGTACAGTGAGTGTTTTTGGTTGTCAGTTGCGCTTTGATTTGCAAAAGGGCTTCCCATTGATTACGACCAAGAAGGTCCACCTAAAGAGTATCATCTACGAATTGCTTTGGTTTTTAAAGGGTGAAACAAATACGGCTTACCTCAAAGAACATGGCGTAAGCATTTGGGATGAGTGGGCTGACGAGAACGGAAATTTGGGTCCAGTTTATGGCAAACAGTGGCGTTCTTGGGAGGCAAAAGATGGTACAGTCATCGATCAAATTTCAGAAGCAATAGAATTAATCAAACATTCTCCCGATAGCCGAAGAATTATCGTGAACGCATGGAATGTGGGTGAAATCAAGCAAATGGCCCTGATGCCTTGCCACACGATGTTTCAGTTTTATGTCGCCAATGGCAAACTCAGCTGTCAACTTTACCAACGCAGCGCGGATTTGTTTTTGGGCGTGCCTTTCAACATTGCCAGTTATGCTTTGTTAACGATGATGATGGCGCAGGTTTGCGGTCTGCAAGCGGGTGATTTTGTTCATACGTTTGGCGATGCGCACATCTATAACAATCACATGGATCAGGTAAATCTACAGCTTTCTCGTGAGGCCAGGCCTTATCCCACCATGAAAATCAATCCCAATGTTACAAGCATTTTTGATTTCACATTTGAGGATTTTGCCTTGGAAGGATATGATCCGCACCCAGGTATTAAGGCACCGGTTGCTATTTAAACGGTTATTGTCAACCAGACCAAGCGGTTACCTAGGTAATTGATAGCCAAAGTGCTATTTTTGTATTTTTATGAAAATAAATTTCGGAAGGATATTCAAAGGTCTATTATTGATCATATCCATTTCACTGACAGTTCTTGATGCGTCGGCCCAGAATTCGGCCCTTTCAAAAAGTACATTGAGTGGTTATTTGCGCGATAAAAGCAGCGGTGAAATGATGGGGAATGTAGTTGTCAATGCCCAAGTTTCTGGTGTTAGAACTACTACAAATAACTACGGATTTTTCTCCTTAACCATCACCAAGGGGGAAGGTCAATGGTTGCAGTTTAGATACCCTGGACTGATAACAGATAGTTTTTATTGGTCGGCGAAAAAGGACACTACCATTACGGTAGAATTGGCAGCGGTGGAACAGATTGCTGCGGTGGAAATTCGTTCTAGGAAGACAACGATCGCGGATCGGGCCGACATGAGTAGGATTGATATTCCGGTGCAGCAAATCAAGGACATTCCGGCGTTGTTGGGCGAAAAGGATGTGATGAAGGTCATTCAATTGCTGCCGGGGGTACAAAAAGGCGGTGAAGGACAGGCAGGAATTTATGTTCGCGGTGGCGGACCTGATCAGAACTTGATTGTATTGGACGAGGCGATAGTATATAATGCAAACCACTTGTTTGGTTTTTTCTCTTTGTTCAATGGCGATGCGTTGCGGAGTGTAGAATTGGTGAAGGGGGGATTCCCATCGCGCTATGGCGGACGATTATCGAGCGTAATCGACCTAAATATGAAGGAGGGTAACAATAAGAAATTTGCGGGGGAAGTGGGTATTGGTTTGATCAGTTCGAGAGCCGTTTTTGAAGGTCCGATCGTGAAAGGGAAAAGTTCATTTATGATTTCGGGACGCAGAACTTACTTGGATGCCTTGGCTCAGCCCTTGATTATGGCGGCAACACAGGGCGCCAACGCGGGTTATTTCTTTTACGATTTCAATGCCAAAGCCAACTATATATTGTCGGAAAAAGACAAACTCTATGTGTCTGGTTATTTTGGACGCGATAAATTTTATTTTAACGAAAGCACTGCTGATACCAAGTTTAAAACCAATTTTGGATGGGGAAATCGAACATTAACTGCGAGATGGAATCACCAAATCAATCAGAAATTGTTTGCCAATGCATCTGCCATTTATAGTCATTATGATCTGTCGATCAATGTCCTACAAAAGGATGCCAATTCAGATGCATTTGAATTAAACTACAAGAGCGATATCAACGATTACGGTGTGAAATACGATTTGGACTATCGTCCTAATCCAAAGCATATGGTCCGGACGGGCTTCTCAAGTATCAATCACCAATTTAGTCCTAGCGCGGTGGTATTAAAGGTAGGGAGTAACTTTAATTTAGATCGTAAAATGTCGGTAATCAATACTTATGAGTCGGGTATTTACGTAGAGGATCAGTGGCGAGAGGGCAAGTGGAATTTCTATCCTGGATTAAGAATCAGTCATTATGTGGTGGACCAAACGCAATATTTGAAGCCAGAACCGCGTATGTCGTTTGCTTATAATTTGCGAAAAGACATCGCCTTAAAGGGCAGTTATGCGTTGATGAATCAATACATTCACTTGTTGAGTAGCACTGGCATTGGATTGCCTACGGATTTGTGGGTACCGGCTACCACCAATGTGAAACCAATGCAAAGTCAGCAGTGGGCCACAGGGATCGCGAAAGACTTCCGAAAAGGACTTTCGTTGAGTTTGGAAGGGTATTATAAAACGATGAGTCATGTGATTACGTACAAAGAGGGCGCGTCTTTTTTGCTTCAGGATAATTTCTTTGATCCATCGGTGTCTGTGAATAACAAGGCTTGGGAAAGTCAGGTTACATCGGGTAAGGGTTGGAGTTATGGTACGGAGGTTTTTTTGCAAAAGCAGGTGGGAAAATTGAGTGGTTGGATTGGATATACTTTGAGTTGGACACAATTGCAATTTGATGCTGTGAACAATGGAGTGAAATATTATGCAAAATACGATCGACGTCATGATGCTTCAGTGGTTTGTATCTACCGATTGAGTAAGTTGTTTACGGCCAGTATGACGTGGGTTTATGGAACAGGAAATGCAATTACAATGCCTCAGGGATATTTGCGAGGAACGGGGCATTACCCATCAACGGCGCCGCAGGTTTGGGACCCAAGCAATCAGGCATTTAACAATGAGATGATTGACTATGGCAAGCGGAATAGCTTTAGGATGGCGGCTTATCATCGTATGGATATCGGTTTGCAGTTTAAGAAGGAAAAGGCACATGGAATCAAGACTTGGGAGCTCAGTGTTTACAATGTCTACAATCGATATAATCCATTCTTTTATTATGGCCAGATGAATGATGCTGGCACTGTTCGGACGTTGAAGCAGGTCACTTTGTTTCCTTTTATTCCATCATTAAGTTGGACTTATAAATTTCGTTAATAATGAATCTGATGAAAACTATATTTAAATATATCATGCAGAGGGGGTCTGTGTTGTTGTTGTTATGGGCGGCTATTTCGCTACTGGGACTGGGAAGTTGTATTGAAAAGGACGCAAAAATTCCGCCTCCAGAGTATAGTAAACGAACGTCAATTATTTGTTATTTATCGCCCCGGAATGCCAATGTGAGCGTGCAATTGGGTTTTACCGTACCCTATTTTGGTGTGCAAAGTGATACCATTTCTTATTACTCCGATGCCAAAGTCACGGTTTCGGATTTAACCGCGGGAACTTCTGTGGTTTTGCCATTCAATAAAGTAGATTTTGTATACCGGGTTGGCAAAAATAAGATGCCTATTTTGAACGATCACCAATACCGAGTGGAAGTAGTTTTGGCCGATGGTAGGAGTTATACAGCCTCCACTCAAATTCCTCCTAAGTTGGGTCCAACGGATCTTCAATTGGGGAAATTTAGTGTGGGAAAGCTCGAGCAAAACCAGCAATTTGGTCAGCAAGTTTCTGTCAATGTGGAATTGAAAACGGGCAATACTCGCAAAGGATTTTACTATTCGCCTCAGTTTGATATTGTACTTGAAGATGGCCAAGGAGATTTTTACGGCAACACGATGTATTTCAAAGGCTCGGGAGTGGAAGAGGGTTTGGGTTCAGACACATTGAGATTCTTCTATCAAGAGAGAATGTGGTTGCAGGGTGGCGGTGGAATGGGTGGTTCTACTGCGATTGATCCGATGAAGTTCAATGGCGCTGAGGGCACTTTTTGGGTTTTCGATAAAGGTTACGCGGAGTCGTATAATAAGTTTTTTGAAGACACCGGAAATCCTTTTGCGGAGCCAATCTTACTATACTCCAATTGGAGCAATGGTGCCGTGGGTACTTTGGGTTCCTTTGATTGGGAAGAAATGACAATCACGCCTTAGTCATTCACCAAACGCGAATTCAAATCGCTTGGGGATCTCTTTTTCATTCCATTAAACTAGTCATGTGGATTCATTGATTTGTGAATGGCTCTTGACATCGCGATTTTCGTAATACATGTTGGATGCATATTTTACGCCCATTGATGAGTCGATCTGGGCACCTTATAGGGAAAGTAAAGAGACCATTGGGGGCAAATTATTGGTCAATGGGAAGTCGTTTCCCAAACTCAAAAAGGTGAAGATTGCTTTGTTGGGTGGCGGTCCGGAGGCCGATGCATTTCGCAAGTCTTTTTACTCCTTAAGTTGGCGTTTTGGCGATTTGGTGATGGCGGATTTAGGTAACTTAGTGAGCAGTGCCGACGAGAAGCAGAACCAATTTGCAATGAGCGAAGCCATGGGTGAACTCATTGAGATGGGGATTCATGTATTGGTGATTGGCGGCGGTGAGGGACAAATTTATTCGCATTACAAGGCATATCGACAGCAGGGTTCACCGGTTGAAATCGTGCAAGTAACACCCGGAATTGATTTGGAAGAGGGAACACCTCTGAGGCAAATTTTGGTGGAGAAACCGAGCAATTTATTTAACATTGATTTTGTAGCGACTCAATCATATTATATATCAGAAGGCACTTCAGCGCTGTTGGAAAAGATGTATTTCGAAAATCATCGACTGGGTGAAGTGAGGGATGGCATCGAAGAAACTGAGCCTATTTTACGAAGTGCTCATTTGTTCCAATTTGATCTGAATGCAGTTAGAAAAAGTGATGCGGGATGCACCAAATTGGCATCACCCAATGGATTGTATGCGGAGGAAGCGGCAAGAATTTGCAGGTATGCTGGGGTGTCCAATCAGTTGAGCTCGGGGTATTTTTATGGGTTGGAAGGCATTGGGGCGGACGAATCTTCGGCGACCTTGGTTGCGCAAATGGTTTGGTATTATGTTGACGGGTTCATTTCTAGGTACCACGATCACCCCACACATGATTCTGGTGATTTCTTAATTTATCGTAACCGATTGAATTCTACGGGTCATGAAATCGTGTTTTACAAGAGTAGGAAAAGCAATCGTTGGTGGATGGAAATCCCTCATCCGTATGAAGATCGCACCTATTTTATTGGTTGTTCTTATAAGGATTATGAAACCGTTTGTGCCGATGATATGCCCGATAGATGGTGGAGAGCTTACCAGCGTTTGATGTAAATCTTGGTCATTTCTGAAACCAAATGCGTTTTGATGTGTTCTTCTCGCTACAACTGAACTAAATTTGCACTCAATATGAAAGAAGGATTTTTCCCCTTAACAATTAAAAAATTAGTACGTGAAACTGCCGATGCTACCACGTTTTATTTTGATATCCCAGCCGAGCTAAAGGACACTTTTGTCTACACTGCAGGCCAATACCTCACCTTTGAAGTGGAAATCGATGGCGAAAAAGTACGTCGTTCCTACTCTTTATGCACTTATGCCGGTGTTGATGCGGATCCTGCCGTTACCGTGAAAAAAGTGGATATGGGAAAGATGAGTACCTACATGAACTCTGTTTTAAAAGAGGGGGATGTGATGCAGGTGATGCCTCCAATGGGTAAATTTACCTTGGTTCCCGACACTTCAAGGTCTCAACACTATGTATTGTTCGGTGGTGGTAGCGGAATTACACCTGTTTTGGGCATCGCGAAAGCCGTTTTGGCTGCTGAACCCAATAGTCAAGTGACGTTGGTGTATGCCAACCGCAATCCTGATTCAGTGATATTCAAGCAAGTTTTGACTGATATGGAAAAGGCGAATGGTAGCCGTTTTAAAGTTCATCACAATTATGATTCAGCCCCGATTACCTATTTTGGTTTGAAAGGAATGTTAAGTCCCGACAAAGTTCAATCTATTGTGAAATCAAAAATTGGTGGTTCGTTTGATACGTATCAATACTTTATCTGCGGACCAGGCCCAATGATGGAAGTCATCAAGGATGGTTTGAAAGGATTGGGTGTAAATCCAGATCGCGTTCACACAGAGTATTTTTCAGCGCCGACTTCTAAAAATGCGGCCGATGAAAAACCCCAACAGGAAACGGACTTTGCTGGTGTATCAGAAATTACATTAACGGTTTACGGCCGTACTCATACTATTTCTTGTGATCAAAATACTACCATTTTGAATGCGGCAATGAAACAAGGTATCGATCCGCCATACAGTTGTACGGTGGGCGTTTGTACTACCTGTCGTGCGAAAGTAACGGTAGGAAAATTGCACATGTTGGAGCGTGAAGGTCTTAGCGATGCTGAGATTGCCGAAGGATACGTACTCACTTGTCAGTCCATACCCCGCAGTTCCCAGATCACACTCAAATACGAGTAATCCTAATCTTCGTCGTCCCCATCAATTCCGGGTGCCGTCTGTGTATACTTCCTGATTTTGTTCAGTAATTGGTCGAAATCTTCGGCCAAATCGCTGCTAAAAAACATCTTTTCACCTGTCCTTGGATGAATGAATCCCAATTCTTTGGCGTGTAGGGCTTGCCTTGGCATCAAAGTGAAGCAATTTTCAATAAATGGTTTGAATTTTGGCAATGCAGATCCTTTTCTGACTTCCATTCCGCCATACAATTCATCGGAAAAAAGCGGGTGCTTGATACTAGAAAAGTGTGCTCTGATTTGATGCGTTCTTCCAGTTTCTAACTCACATTGCACCAAAGATGCGAAGTAAAACGATTCTAATGTTTTGTAGTGGGTAATGGCCAATTTGCCTTCTTCTTCGTCTTGGAAGCACTTCGATCTTCTGCGATCGGCGGGATCACGCGACAAATAACTGCGAATCGTACCATCCTTTGGTTTTGGCTCTCCCCAAACTAGGGCCCAATAACGCCTGTGAATACTGTGGTCGTAAAACTGTTTTCCCAAATGACTGAGGGCAAACTCTGTTTTTCCAACAACCAACAAACCCGAAGTGTCTTTGTCGATGCGATGCACCAAACCGGGTCTATGATATTGATCTTTGGTTGGTAACTGCCCAAAATGATAAACCAAAGCATTCACCAAGGTTCCACTGTAATTGTTGTGGCCGGGGTGAACGACCATTCCTGCTGGTTTGTTGACAATCAATAGGTCATCGTCTTCATAAACGATGTTCAATGGGATGTTCTCAGGATAAACTTCAGTATCTCGCGGTGCGGTTGGAAGTAGCACGCGAACAGTATCGTTTGGTTTGATTTTGTAATTGTTTTTGGTGGGTTTTTCGTTTACCACCACGGCGCCTGATTCGATGCCGGCTTGTATTTTAGAACGACTTGCATTGGCAATTTTATGCATCAGCCATTTGTCAACCCGCATTTGTTCCTGTCCAGGATCTGCGGTAAAAGAATAATGTTCGTATAAACCCTCTTCTTGGATTTCGTCTTCGGTTTCGCTCACACTGCAAATTAAACGCTAAACTGCAGTTGTCCGAGCATTAATCCGCCCCAACCTGCTTGATTTACCAAAACAGTTTTTCCTTTTGCATTTTTCACCGCGGTGGCCTCGGTCAGGAAAGTGTGGGTATGTCCACCCAAAATGGCCGCGATACCGTGGGTTTGTTGTCCCAATTTGATATCGTCGATTTTATCGCTATCGTATTCATAACCAAGGTGTGAAAGCACAAAAACCAAATCACATTGGTCGATGTTATGGAGTTCATCGACAGTTTTTTGTACGGCATTTACGGGATCGTTGTAAGTTAAACCGGGAATCAATCGCTCCATGATGAGATTGTCCGGGTTAATTCCCACTCCTGTAATACCGATTCGTTTATGATTGATTTCGACAACAATTTTTTGTTTCACGAAGGGGGAAAGGGAGGTGTTTTTGAGGGAGTAGTTACAATTCACCATTGGGATTTTCGGGTGAAGGGCCAACATGTTGGCAAGGTGATCGATGCCATTGTCGAAATCGTGGTTTCCCATGGTTGTTGCATGATATCCCATTTTTGTCATCCATGCATATTCAACCGATCCACCAAAATAATTAAAATAGGGCGTTCCTTGAAACACATCTCCTGAATCTAGAAGTAGGTTATTGGGATTGGCTTCTCGTTGTTTTTGTATCAGCGTTGTCAATTGCTGAATTCCCCCTTTTCCGGCTTGGGGGTGGTTGGCGGGGAAGGCTTCGATGCGCGAATGAAAATCGTTCGTGTGCAGCAGATTAAGTAGGAAGGATTCGTTGTTTTTTGGCGGAGTATTTAGGGTTTCTAGCCAGTGGGTCATTCC
This sequence comes from Flavobacteriales bacterium, assembly GCA_947472115.1. Classification (GTDB taxonomy): domain Bacteria; phylum Bacteroidota; class Bacteroidia; order NS11-12g; family UBA955; genus UBA955. The sequence goes on from CANIZU010000002.1 coordinate 8,518, forward strand.
GTTTAATGGGCTTTTGGCGGCGGCAGCGGCCGCGGCCGCTAGTAGCAAAAATTTCTTCCGCCCCACCTGTTCAAACTTTCCCGGAAACAAGGGTTTATCCTGTGAATCAATATTCATTTTGAATCCTCCGCTTTAGTTGGGTAAACCCGTAGTTGTTTTCTGGGTGCTACCCATTGAAACGCATCAAACTCGCTCTTCAAACCATTGGCAATCGCATCCCTCAATTGAATCCCGGTATAAAGCGTCTGCTTTGCCCCCTTTAACATCGTAAATCCATCGCCACCCATCGACATATAAGAACTTGTGGCAACCAAATAATCCCGTCGGCTATCAAAAGGCAGCTGACTTCCATTCATCAGGATTTGATTATTGCCCTGGTTCATCCCATCTGAGGATTGACCGTTGGATGATACCCCTGAACCTGGTTTTTGTTCCTGCGACCCATTCAGAAAAAGCAGATCGGCAGGCGTTGAAATAATCTTGCTGTTGATTTTTGCTTTCACAACGCGATTTTTTGCAGGTTTGTCGGCCTTTTCAAATTCTAACAATAAACCCGAAACAGGCGTCCCTGTTAACTGAGCGATATATCTCAACAAGCTGTCTGTAGCCCCACCACTCAACTGCAATATCACCAACTCATTGTCGAATGGCATCACCTCAAAAACATTTCTCATCGTAACCGCCCCCGGAAACAGACCAGCGCGCAATCCACCGTTGTTTGCTACCGCGAAATGACATGGGATTCCAATGTTTTCCATGCTATATTGAGTGGCTGTTAGAAGCATGTAATCCGCCACCAACCGACCTAAATTTCCTGTGTAAAATGTATTGTAAAATGGCGAGTCGATTTGTGCCAATCTTGTCGATAAGCTTTGATTCAACGAATCTGAATATGGCTTAATGAAATTTGCTATCTCCGCATTTTCCGCAATGCTGGAATCCACGGAAATATTGGGTGTGGGTATGTATGAGATTGCGGCTCGTTGCGACGGTGATTCGTTAACAGAGTGCCTTGTGCCATGTTGGAATTGTTTGCCGCTGCCGCATCCTGTTGAATACGCGGACGTCCAAACGAAAATCAATATCGAAACATATCGAAAAACGTGTTTTTGGGCGATGCGATTTGATATATTCATTTAAAACACAAAATTGCACGAAAATTGGTGTTTTTCTACATTAAATTACTGATAATTAAGGCCTCAAAACGACCAACTTGTCGATTTTTTTGGCATTTTTGCAACATGATAAAAAAGATTGTCATTTTTTGCATTACTACAATGCTTTCTGGCTTCGTTTCAGCCCAATGCAATGAGTTGTTTATTTCAGAATACGTAGAAGGTTCTAGGAACAACAAAGCCCTGGAAATCTACAATCCCACCGATAAACCCGTGGATCTTTCGCAGTATCGTGTAACGCGCTGGCAAAATGGTTCTGCCGCTTGGACAGCCCAAATGTCGGATGCCCTTTCTGGTACCCTTCAGCCGAAAGACGTCGTTGTGCTTGTCTTAGATCGACGCGATACTACCAAAATTGGTCAAGATACCCCTGTGGTTCTCTCTTTGCGTTTGAAAGCCGATCTTTTCTTGAGTAAGGATTACAATACCAGTTTTAGTATGAGTTTTAATGGGGATGATGCAATGAGTTTGGATAAGTTAAATACAACCACCAGCAAATTTGTCCCTGTAGATATTTTTGGAAAAATTGGTGAGCGTCCAAGTCCAGCCTGGAGCGACAAAGCACCATACACCGGAACCGGCACGTGGTATACTTTGGATAAAACGCTCATTCGTAAAGATAGCGTGATGTCCGGAGTGACGAAGAACCCATTGGAATTTAATCCTACGAAAGAATGGGAATTAAATCCCCGCGATCAATTCGATTCTTTGGGTTATCACAAGTGTTTGTGTGAAAAAACTGCTTCTACCAAATTAATTCAAAAACATAAAGTTGTGTTGTTCCCGAATCCCACCCAAAATGCGAACAACGGCATCGTTACGGCCATTACCGATTTTGTACCGGTTGCTATGATTTGTAAAAATATGCAGGGTGCGGATGTTGCCCTTCATTATTCGATCAACTCATCCTCAATGATGGTTCAAACCCAAATTGCAACCGCAGAATTGGCGGCAGGGGTTTACACGTTGGAATTCATTTCTGCAAGCGGAGAACGTGTTTCAACTAGATTGATCAAATAATGCGTAGAGGATTCTTACTGTTTTTTGTTCTTTTGGCGATGGGTACCCTCAGTGCCCAAGTGACCGTGAAAGGTCGTGCCGTGGATGCAATTAGCGGAGAATTTTTAGAAAATGTTCTCATTTCCACCAGAAATCAATCGGCTCAAACAGCCAAAGATGGAACGTTTAGTTTGGTTCTTCCAATGGGAGAATATCTCTTGGTTGCTAAGTTAGACGGGTACGATAACGACTCGATTTTTATTCAGGCCGATCGCAATCTGATCACCGACATCAATTTTAAGTTGGAAAATTTGAGCGCCAGTATGCAGGCGGTTCAGATTACCACTTCGATTGCCAAGAATAGAAAAACGCCTGTTGCCTATTCCAATGTAACCGGAAAAGACATCGCAGAGCGTTTGGGAAGTCAGGATTTGCCCTTGTTGTTAAATCAGATGCCAGGTGTTTATGCCACCTCTCAAGGAGGCGGATCTGGCGACGCCAGAATCAGTATTCGTGGATTCAGTCAGCGCAATATCGCGGTAATGGTGGATGGTATCCCCGTGAACGATATGGAAAACGGTCAGGTGTATTGGAGCAATTGGTTTGGTTTGGGAAGCGTTACAGCGTTAACCCAAGTGCAGCGTGGTTTGGGCTCGAGCAGAATTGCCAATCCAGCGGTGGGTGGAACCATGAATATCATCACCAAAGGACTTTCACAACAAGCAAAATTGGAGGCCAGTGTTGAATTTGGTGATTCAAAATACGAACAGTTTGGTGTGAATTATAGCAGCGGTAGATTGAAGGGTGATTGGGGCGTGATGATGAGTTTCACGAAACGTCAGAGTGCCGGCTATGTAGATTACTTGTTTGATGACATGTATTCCTATTTTGGAAAGGCAGAAAAGCAATGGAAAACCAAATCGCATGGATCGCACACGCTAAGTATCGCCGTAATGGGCGCACCGCAAAGTCATGGACAGCGTAGCTATAGAGCTCGTTTGAGTATGTACGATAAGGCGTTGGCAGAGAAATTGGGCGTGGATACTGTTTTGCCAAGAATGGCTTACAATCAAGGGCGCAAATACAATCAGCATTGGGGGAATCTCAATCAGGCCACAGTGAGCGACGACAAAACCGATACGATTTGGGGTAGGTCTCAAGTAGTAAACGAGCGAGTAAATATGTTTCACAAACCCCAAATGTATGTCAAGCATGACTGGGCCCTATCGAAGAAAACCTTAATCACATCTACCGTTTATGCGTCCTATGGAAGAGGCGGTGGAGTGAGTTCAAATAGTAGCCTAAAAATCCCTCAAATTCCCCAAAATTATGGACAGTTCGATTTTCAGAGTACCTATTTCTTAAATACATCGGGCAGCGACTTTACGACGCCGATTGATCCAAAATATTCACTCACAGAGAACAAGTCGACAGGTATTTTGCAACGCGCGGTAAACAATCACAATTGGTATGGTTTGTTGAGTACGATGCAGCATAAAATCAACAATTTTTGGTCGTTTACGGGCGGAATCGATTTGAGAACTTACCATGGAAGGCATTACCGTGAGGGTTATGATTTGTTAGGCGGCGACTATTTTATCCCTTCTCAAGCGGAGAAAAATCCGAATTACGATGCCAAGCATATGTATCGTGCGGGTGATGTTTTTGGTTACAACAACGACGGTTTGGTTCGATGGGCGGGTGCTTTTGGTGAGATGGAGTACAGCAAGAATCGGACAACGTGGTTTTTGAATACGAGCGCATCAAATACATGGTTAAAACGCATCGATTATTTTAAGTTGGATAAGGATAAAAACTATGGCCAGCCTACGGCTTGGGTGCAGCGCAAAGGCGTGACTTTGAAAACTGGTTTGAACCACAACATCTCAAGGAAATTCAATCTTTTTGGGAATGTGGGTTATTTGAATCGTCCAACGCGGTTTAGCAATGTATTCGACAATCGAAATGTGCAGGTCAAGGACATTCGAAACGAAAAAGTATATGCGTTGGAAGGCGGATCAGGATATAAGTCGAAGCGATTGGCCTTGAACTTTAACGCATATTACACTTTGTGGAAGAACAAACCGGTGGATTTCCTTTCTACTTTTACAGATTTAGACGGCAATAATTACAGCTTTAATATCAATGGTTTGGGGGCAAGGCACATGGGTGCGGAGCTTCAGGCATCGTTTAAGGCGGGTGATGGTATTACTTTGGAAGGCAGTTGGTCTTTGGGCGATTGGATTTGGAATTCAGGCAGCGAAGTGATTGTTAGAAATGATTTGGGTGATTCCATTGCCAAGGTCGATTTTGATGCCACTGGCGTGCATGTGGGTGATGCCGCTCAACGACAGCAAGCGTATTTGTTGCGCTGGGAACCAACCTATTTAAAAGGGGCTTATTTTACACTTCAATACATTCATTTCGCCAAGCACTATGCGGATTTTGACCCTACATCGTTGACGGGAAAATACAAAGGACAAGAGTCGTTTTTGCTGCCAACCTATTGGTACATGAATGTGACGGGGGGATATAAGTTGGATCTGAAAAATGGCATTAAAATGCAGTTTTACGGAACGGTAAATAACATTACAAATAATCTTTACATCACAGACGGCCAGCATCGTAATGTGGACGACAATCCGATTAATACGTTTAACCCCAAGAATTTGGAAGTCTATGTATCTTCAGGATTGAGATTTACCACAGGCGTTCGAATTAGCTTTTAACAAAATAAAATGAAAAACAAGAACATATTTGGTTTGATGCTTGCGATGGTAGCGGGCATTTCCTCGTTGATGGCCCAGGCCACATTGCCAGCATTTTGGAATTGTAATGATCCAGCATCGGTGCCTTCAGGTTGGACATTGAACCAGGGAACCACAGGGACATTTGTTTATACATCTGCTTCGCTCGTAAAGAGCACACCTGCGGCAATCCGTTTGGATGTAACCGGTGAGTGGATGAAGGTGAATTATTCAGGTTCTGCGGATACGGTTTGGTATTATATTTCAGGAACCGGCGCTTCTGGCGTGACCGTTTGGAAAGGTACCTGCAACGTTGAAGAGAGTACGGATGGAACTACTTGGAAATCTGTACGTCAATATGTAGACGGAGATATGCCAATGGGAATCACACAGCATTTTACTCAGGTGAGCAGTGCTGCAAAATTTGTTCGGTTTATTTTAACCACGAAAGTTTCGGGTTATAATTTGGCGATCGACGATGTAAATGTTCGTCCAGGAAAAGGCGGTGCAAAACCAGAGTTACAGGTATTGTACAGTGGCAAAATCCAGTTGAACAAAGCGGAGATTCGTCCTGGTACAACCACTCCTTTTGCGGTGGTAGTGAAAAACAATAGCACAGCGGGAGATTTAACCGTCTCTAAAATTCAATTTTCTGGTAGCAATGCAGCTAGCTTTAGCACCAAACAAACCACACCATTTACGGTGAAGGCGGGAGAACAACTTTCGATTGATGTGGATGTTGCCAGTGGTGCACCTGCGGGTTCGTTGAGATCGACCATGAGTTTTAGCAGCAACGACAGTAACAATTTGCCTTTTGATTTGAATATTTTTGGAATTTCTGGTAAGTATGGAACAGAGCCTACGGCATCGACCACATTCACGATGGTTAGCAATTTGGCTTGGAAAACTACAATCAATGCCAAGGGTGTTGCGGCGGATGGATATTTGGTGATGGTGAGTAAAAATCCCATTACGGAAGTGCCGGTGGATGGAACGATTTATCAGCGCGGACAAATCATCAATGGGGTTCGTATCATGCATATGGGCGCTGCAGGCGATATCGTTTTGGATAACGTTTGGGCCGATACAAAGTACTATATCAAGGCGTATTCTTTTGGTGGGTACGATGCATTTGTTAACTATTTTTCGGGTGCTTCGGCAGATTTAACATACACCAGTGTGGGTTTAAGTGAAGGTAGCTACTATGGCGGATTGACATCCTCTGATACTTCTTTGGTGAGTAAGATTCGCAACGTGGTACGTCCGCACTTCCAAGTGTATTATTCCAATTTTGGCAGTACGATGGCGATGAATTTTGAGGCAAGGGATACCACCGAAGGCAAGAAAATCATCAATTGCTTTTACACTGGCTATCCGTATGTGTTTACCCCTCCTTTCTTTTTTGATGTCAACGATCCAAACTATTTGAGTCGCGAACACTCTTATCCTTTCTCTTGGATGGGCGAGGCGAGTCAGGACAGTGCCAATTACAGCGATTTGTATTTGTTATACGCAGTGCATCAAAACAAGGGAAATGCGGTAAGAAGCAACTATCCGATGAACAACTTAAAAACGGTGACCACTACTTTTTGGGGTGGTAAATTTGGTACAGATTCTACGGGCGGATTTGCATACGAGCCCAGAGATTTTGCCAAAGGTTCTATGGCGCGTTCCAACTTTTATATTTGTGCTACCTACAACCGTCCGGGAGTTCCTTTTACTATTCCTACTGCCAATACTTTTTTGGGAATGGATCAGGATCAGAACGTATTGAAGCGTTGGAACAAGCAATTTCCTCCCAATGGTTGGGAAAAGGCGAGGGCCGAATATGTGGCTTCGATTCAGAAAAACCGCAATCCATTCATTGATCACCCAGATTGGGCTTGTTATATCGATTTTTCAAAGATGAAATACGTTGCCAATGGCGTTTCATGCGGTGCGGGACCTGTCACTTCAACGTCGGTTAAACCAGCGATTGTGGGTATTGTGGCTTATCCTAACCCATCGAACAAGACAATGACGGTTGATTTGGCTGCTTTCAAGGGCGAATCAGCGGTGGTGACCTTGGTGGATTATTTTGAGCGGACAGTGTTTGAGCAATCGGATGTACGTGAAAGCCTTTCTTTGGATGTAAGTCGTTTCGCAGCAGGAAGCTATTTGTTGTTGGTGCGCAGCGCGAGCAAGCAAGCGGCAACGGCGGTGATTGTGAAATAATGGATTTTCGATCTCAAGAAATTATAGAATTGATTGATCGCTGTTTTGCTGAGGATATCGGCAGCGGCGATCACAGTAGTTTGGCTTCCATTCCGCAAGGGACGGTGGGTGAATCTCGGTTGCTTTTGAAGCAGGATGGGGTGATTGCCGGACTTGAATTGGGCGAGGTAATTTTACGTCGTTTAGACCCCAATTTAGAATGGGTTGCGATGGCCAAAGACGGCGATTATTTGCATTCTGGTACCCAGTTGGCATCGGCTAGTGGGAATGTGCATGCTTTGCTTGCAGGAGAGCGTTTGATGCTCAATTTCATGCAACGGTTGTCGGGTGTGGCAACCCAGACGCACAATGCTGTGGAGATTGTAAGGGGCACGGGCGCTACGATTTTGGATACTCGAAAAACTACGCCAGGACTTAGGTTGTTAGAGAAATGGGCGGTGACTATGGGGGGCGGTAAAAATCATCGCATCGGACTTTACGATATGGTGATGCTAAAGGACAACCACAATGATTCGGCGGGCGGGATTACTGCGGCGGTGAATCGTACCAAAGCCTATTTATTGGAAAATGGCTTGGACCTAGGCATCGAAGTGGAAACCCGAAACATGGATGAAGTCAATGAGGTTTTGGCCGTGGGTGGCGTTCAGCGAATTATGTTGGACAATTTTTCGCCGTCGGCATGTGTTGAGGCGGTGAAAGTGATTGCTGACAGATGCGAAACCGAAGCATCAGGGGGCATCAATTTGGGGAATTTGCGCAGTTATGCAGAGACTGGAGTGGATTTTATTTCTTTGGGCTCTTTAACGCACAGCGTATCTTCGTTAGATATTAGTTTTAAAACCAAAGTTATATGAAAATTCAAAAATTGAGAATCTTTGGCGTTGCCATGTCGATGGGTTTTTCATTGCTTACAATTGCCGGATTTCAGGGGGGGTGTAATTCACCGAGCAAAGCTGCAACCGCACATGGCAACACATCCAATAGCTCATCAGAGGCAGTTCAAGGCGATGCGTCTAATGCATCAGCGGAAACTTCTTCAAGTGATTCGTCGATAAAATCGAGTGAAACGGCATCGTCCGCTACGCATCAAACCGATGGAAAGTTGACATGGATGGACTTCGCCGAGGGGTATACAAAAGCCAAGGCAGAGAATAAAATTTTGTTGGTTGATGCCTATACCGACTGGTGCAGTTGGTGTAAAGTGATGGACAGAGAAACCTACACAAATGCCCAAGTGATTGCGGTGTTGAACAATGAATTTGTCTGTGTAAAGTTTAATCCAGAAGTAGAAAAAAAGCACAAATTTGGTGCTTATAATTTGAGCAGCAACGAGCTGTTGTATTGGTTGGCCAACGGTCAGCCTGGGGGATATCCTACGAGTTATTTTATATTTAATCCGGCCAAGAACGACAAACGTGCGGCGCAGGCGGGTTATTTGCCGCCAGACCAGTTCTTGAACTTGTTGGGCGAGGTGATAAAGAGAAAGAAGCAATCTGAATGACAAGAAAAATAAAAGAGTTTCGCATATTCGAGAAACTAACCATTGAATCGGCTGCGGCCGAGGGACATAGTATTGGCCGTCACGACGGACAGGTAATTTTTGTAAAATATGCCGCGCCGGGCGATGTGGTGGACGTGCAAATCGTGAAGAAGAAAAAGAACTTCATGGAGGGCAAGATCATCAAGTTTCATGAGAAATCTGCAATGCGGGTTGATCCTACGTGTAAGTATTTTGGCACATGTGGCGGTTGCAAATGGCAGCATCTGGGCTATGCGGATCAGTTGGCATTCAAGCAGCAGCAGGTGGTGGATGCGATGGAGCGGATTGGCAAGGTGGAAGGATTTGAGGTGATGCCTATTTTGGGTAGCGGACAGGTTTATGGGTATCGCAACAAGTTGGAACTGACGTTTGCCGATCGCAGTTGGGTGACGGTGATGCCTGCTGAGGGTGAGCCTTTTCCAACGGCGTTGGGGTTTCATATGCCGGGAAAATTCGACAAGGTATTGGATATTGAGGCGTGTCATTTGATGCCCGATTACGTGAATTTGATTCAGCGCGGGGTGAAGGGGTATTGCGAGGCGAATGGGATCGACTTTTTCAACGTGATTAAGCAGGAAGGACAGATGCGAAACATCATGTTCCGATGCAACCGCGATGGCGAGTGGATGGTTTTGGTATCGTTTCACGAGGAGCGCGATGAGAATGCGGGGCTGATGCAGTACATCGCCGATACTTTTGATAAAATTGTGTGTTTGGTGTACGTGATCAATCCCAAGCGGAATGATACCTTGCAGGATTTGGAGGTACAGTTGTTTGCGGGTAAGCCCTATTTAACGGAGCGATTGGGCAACAGAACGTATAAGGTGAGGCCGCAGAGCTTCTTTCAGACCAATACGTTGCAGGCCGAGAATTTGTATGAGATTACCAAGGATTTTGCCGGGTTAACAGGCGATGAGTTGGTGTATGATTTGTATACGGGAACGGGCAGTATTGCTTTGTTTGTGGCCGATCAAGCGAGGGAAGTTGTGGGTATTGAGTATGTGGAAGAGGCGATCAAGGATGCCAAGGACAACATGCTGTTGAATGGGGTGGAGAACTGCAAATTTTACGCAGGCGATATGAAGGATATTCTCACGGCAGAGTTCATTGCGGAGCACGGAAGACCCGATGTGGTAATCACCGATCCACCGCGCGATGGCATGCATCCGAGTGTGGTTGAGCGATTGCTGGAGGCCAGACCCAAGCGCATTGTTTACGTAAGTTGCAATCCAGCGACCCAGGCCCGCGATGCGGCGTTGTTGGATGCTGCGTATCGTTTGGTGAAGGTTCAGCCCGTGGACATGTTCCCACATACGCATCACGTGGAGAATGTTGGACTCTGGGAGTTGCGGTGAGACTTTGATAGATAAGTAGTCGTAGTAAGTTTTCTTATTTGTATTGGAATCGGTTTGATTGAAAAAATCGAGTCGTAACTGTGATAATTAGAATGTCAAAGGATTAATCTTCAGTACACTAACTGTCGATGCATCACATTGCCATTGATTTGCTGAATACCGAAAATAAATACTTGCTTGTTTGGGTTAGGGTAGCTGATGATTGCTTCAGTGTTTGGTGCATTCAAATTGATTTGTTGCAAAGAATCAACGCTTTAAATAAATATTCTTTCTTATTTTTTTGATAATAATGGTACTTGAAACTGTCTTATATTTACCAAAATAAAATTTATATGTTTGCTGAATTTAGAATTTTCTTTTCTTTTCTGTTTGGATTAATAGGAGTTTTAGCAAATGCACAACCCAAAGCAGTTCAAAATAATTCAACTCAACCGGCATATTTTATTCCTGATGAAGGACAATTCAAAGACCCCAAACCGTATTTGTATTTTGTTCAATTAGAAGAAAACGAAATTCAAATTAAGTCCGACGGAATAACTTGGGCTACAAATGTTTTGGTGCCTAGTAAGCCTTTATTGGGTGGATTAATGACTAAAATAAAAAAATCAAATCAGTCAGAAGAATCAGAGGAAGATAAACCTGCCTTTAAAAATCAACAGTCGAAAATTGATTTACATTTTATTGGTTGCAATACCTCTTGCGTTATTATGGAATCAAATAAATCGCCCTTTTATTACTCCTATGGCGATAGAACTAATCCTGTATATGGATTTAAGGAATTAAAATTTGTGGATTTTTATCCCAATATTGATTTGATTTATACTGTTGAGGATCAAAATAAGAGTTTTAAATTTTCTTTTTTATTAAAGTCAGGGGCTGATGTTTCAGCGATTCAATATGAGTATAGGCACAACGGACAGTTGATGCCTGTTTTGGATAAGAACGAATTGACAATTGCGTCTTCCTCTTTTAAATTAAGGGAGTATGGCTTATCAATTGGTCCTTTGAATAAGCAAAAGAGCGATGATAGTCTAGCTGTAAAATATCGAATCTCGAATGGTGTCATTGGATATGCAATTACTGGAAATTCACAGAATTCAGAATTACTCATTGATCCATTCGTAATAAAACTATTGGATTTAACCGGCTCCATTGTTGCAGTAAATAATCTAGAAAATATCCTGATTAAGACAGATGTAGATGATTTAGGTAATATTTATGTTTGGGGAGGCGGGGTTTATCCCAATCAACCCAAGCTAGCGAAGTACACACCCTCTGGTAATTTGATCTGGATTTTCATGGGTGAAATTCCTTCCATGAATTGGTATGCAACATCATACAAAGCTGGTAATCCTTGGTTATATTATCTTGGCACCTTTGTGTTAGCAAAAGAAACGGGGTATACATTTATTTGCCCGGGCTGTGCATCTGCAAATTTCACAATTATTGGATTAGATGATTCTGGTTTTGCAACAGGGTTTTCAAATGATACCAAAAATAGTTATTCCACTGAAGGATGGGAAATGTTGTTGAACTGCAAAAATGATATTTTGTATTATTTCGGTGGGGATTGGGGTTACACGAGTTATTATAAAATGAAACTAGATACCTTGCATCCTAGGATACAAAATTTTGGATTGTTCGGAATGTCAGCAGCGGCTGTTGATATTACTTCGGCTGTAATGGATGATTCAGGTGATGTTTATTTATTACTAAATGGGGGGTCTAGTAACCCGAAATTAAGGAGTTATGAATGGAACAATGTGATTGTTAAAATGCATAATGATACCAGTAGAATTTTTTCTAGAAAAACAGGCTTTGATATCGCGGAGCGAGGTACGCATCCTCTATTTCCATGGAAAGCCGGTTCAAGAATGGCTTACGGCAATTATGGATTATCCAATAGCAGCAATGATTTAGCAATAGACGATCGTTATGTTTATTATTTTGATGGCAGGTATATGGCTGCATTCACTAAAGATAGTGGCTTTAGGGTGGGTGCGGATTCCATCAAAGCCTATGGACAATATACCCAAGCGGGCATTGCTGCAGATTTAAAACAACATGTATTCTTAGGCGGCGACAGTGCTAAGTTGCATTGTTACACATTCAAAGATTCTATCTTTTCCCTGGATACCATTTTGTATTTAAATCCCAAATCCAATCCCAAATCCAATCAGAAAATTCATGATGTAGTCTACTTGACAGCCACCCAAGAAATTGTGGTGATTGGCGACAGTCTTTTGGCAAAAGTAGAATCCCCCTACAAAACCATCGACTCAAATTATGTGTTCTCATTGTCCTCGCAACGTTTTTGTGGAGATTATGTGGTGGCAAAAATTCTAACCACCCCTTCCAAGAGCATGTCGTTCCAGTGGCTAGACAGCACAACTGGCAAATTGGTAAGACACGTAGATATCATCAATACAGACTCAGACACTTTGCCCAATCCTATAGAAGGCCATGTTTATGTAGTGAAATTAGGAGATGCAAAAAAATGTGAGCGATGGTTATTTCAACATGTTTTTAAGGCCAAAATCCTGAAACCGGACACGATAATTCAAAAGTTGTGCGAAGGAGATACCTTTATCGTTTCCAAAAATACGATTACACGAGATTCCATATTTAGCGTAAAACTTAAGACCGCCCATCAATGTGATTCGCTGTTGAATTATCAAATAACGTTCTTAAAGAAATCCTCGACCAATCTAGATTTCAATATTTGCAAAGGAGATTTTATTCAAATAGGAAAATCCAAATATTTCAGCGCAGGCAATTTCTCTGACACCTTCTCTGCCGCCAATGGCTGCGATTCAATTGTCCATAGTCAAATCAAGGTAAAACCAGATACAACGGTGACGCACAATTTCTTGATTTGCAAGAAAGATACCATCGTTGTTGGCAATAGCAAATACTACCAAAGTGGGACCTACCTGGATACATTCATTCGATTTAATGGTTGTGACTCGGTGATTCAGACGAAAATCACCCTATTGGCCGACACGCTAGTTTATTCAACCGCCAAAATCTGTCTAGGCGATTCCTTCAATTTCGGAGGGTTGTATGTTAAATCACCGGGAAAATACTCGCATCAGTTTGTGCGCAGCAATGGCTGTGATTCCCTTGTGAATTTAACGCTGCAGGCATTGACAGACACCACGGTTTTGTTAAATGCAAAGATCTGCAATGGCGAAACGATAACAATTGGCGCACAGGCATTCAAAAACGCGGGAAGTTATTCAATTCCGCTTCAAAGGCAATCGGGATGCGATTCTATCATCAAATTGAACGTAACTGTTTTGCCCACTGCTACATCGAATAAGCGAATTGTATTTTGCAATATTGATTCCTTTGAATATCGAGGTAAATTTTTCCCGTTGCCATTGAAGATATCGGACACTGTATTGGCACAAAATGGTTGTGATTCTATTTTGAAGATTGATATTGGTAGCAAATTTGTAAAAGCGGGTATTGCCATTGATACTTCAAATTCACCCACGGTACAATTCTTTAGCACTTCTACCAATGCCAATTTCTGGAAGTGGAATTTCGGAGATTTAAAATCATCTGTTATAGAAAATCCGTTAAATAATTTCCCTAAATCGCACAATTGGATCGTTTATAAAGTATGTTTAATTGTCAGCGATTCAACGGGTTGCAGCGATACATTGTGTTTAAACCTACCCATGAAACCCGGAGATTTGTTCTCTATCCCGGAGGGAATATCACCCAACGGCGATGGGGTTAATGATGTGCTTGAAATTTCTGGCCTCTGGGAATATCCGAATGCAAAGTGGACAATTTTTAACATTTGGGGGCAGGTGCTATTTAAATCTAGTACCACCGAAAATTATAAATGGGATGGATTTGCTAGGGATGCGGCAGGCATAACGAATAAGAATGCGCTGTTGCCGGAAGGTGTCTATTATATCATTTTTGATTTTAATGATGGCAAGAGACCTGCTGTCGTTCAAAACCTATATCTCAAAAAGTAGACTTACCCAAAATTAACTTTCTGTACTTTACTGCTTCAAATAAATATTCTTTGATAAGTTGGGGCGATGACCGTCGTTGTAATTGAACACGATGTAGTAAACGCCCTCGGGGAGTAGTTCTGCGGGTTTATTGTTTTGGCTTTGGCCCGATGCGTGATTGCGGCCGTCCCACGCGATGTTTTGTTGGGCATTGGATTCAAAGACCACCTGTCCCCAGCGATTAAATATCACCCATGATGCTTTTGGGAAGGCCCAGAGTCCGGGTATCACCAATGAGTCGTTGAGGCCATCTCCGTTGGGTGAAATGCCTTCCGGGATTTGGATTTCGGCCTCGGGTTTGATGGGTAGGTCCAGACAAAGCGTGTCATCGCAGCCAAATGAGTCCCTCACCACCAAGCAAACCTTGTAGCTGATCCATAGAAATGATTTGACATAACTGTGCGTGGGACTTTGTATGTTGCTGCTGTTTAGGTCCCCAAAATCCCACATCCATTGCTTGGCGTTGGTGGTTTTGCCGATGAATTTGAGCGTTGGAAACTGCGAAGAGTCTATCGAAAAATCGGACTTAATGTTGTGGCTGATGACCGATAACGTGAACACCGAATCGCAGCCGGTGAAGGCCAATAGCGTATCGCGGAGCGATAATGGCAATGGGTGTTTTTTGTTTCGGTAGGCAAAGGAATCGGTGTTGCAGAGACTGAGTTGCTGAGATACAAATTGGGGTGAATTGACGGTCAACTGAAGGTTGATTAACGAATCACAGCCGTTGGTACGGGCGGTTTTGATTTGGTAGTTTCCCGTGGCAAAAAACGGCAAGTTGTTGAAGCGAAGGGTATCACCCAAGCAAATGGCCGACTTGATAAAAATGGTGGTGTCGGTGAGGACGGTCAGGCTCGTGTTGACAATGGAATCGCAACCGCGGAAATTGGTGAAGGTATCGGCGTAAGAGCCAGAAATCCGGTAAGCCCGCGCGCCAACCGTGAAACTATCGCCCCGACAGATTTTCGGATTTAAAAAAGTAAACGAGCGGGGCTTGAAAGTGAGCTTGTACTGAATGAGGGAGTCGCAGCTGAATTGGTTTTTGAGGGAGTCGGTGAAGGTGGTATCGCGGAAATGTGAGAGTCCATTGTGGAACCAAGTATCAGCGGCACAGAATTGCAGCGATTGGGGGACGAAATTTTTGGGGTTGGACTGAAGTTGATACCGAGTAAATGCGCCTTTGCAATGAAAATTGCGCTGGATTTTCACGGTGTATTGCTGTCCGGCGGTGGGGTTAAACAGGGTATCTGAAAAGTGGTTGAGCGAATCGACTTGCTTTACGATTTGTTGGGTTTTGTTATCGGTCCAAACGAATGAATACTTGGAGGCTGAATCGCATTGGGGCAAGGTAACAAAGAGAAAATCATCGCAGGTGGCGGGGCCGTTGGAGTTGAATAACAGGGTGGAATCGATGCTGAAGTAAGGGTTGGATATTTTGGCAATCAAACTATCCCCGGTAACTATGAGTGTATTGCTGTTGATGTCATATTTCACATCTTGAATGCGACGGCGAGATTTGGAGATGAGAACTATTTCAGGTTGGGGAGTGAACTTTTTTCCGTCAAAATAAAAAACTTTTATGTTGCTTGAATCGCCGCCAACAAACACGTGATTGCTATAATCAACGGTGACACCGGATTGTTGACGTGGGGTATCACAAATTGTTGAATCAACAGCGAGTAATTTTCCGGAATTAGCATGAAATCCGTAGAGGTTTTTTCCTTCATAGACAAAAATGTAATTTTTATCTGATGCAGTAGCATTCATGCTCCAAATTGGATAATACCGGACAGAAATATTCTTTACACCTGCATATTTTGCTACATCTCTCCAATTTGTGTAAATTCTTCCGCTAATTAAACGATTTGCGTAACCAGCTAAAAATGAATCAAGGAATATATGGGACCAAATTGAAGAGTCTAGGCCTTTATTTATTTTTATCAAAGAAGTCTCAATGATGTATGAATTGTTATTGGTTTGGGTGCGTGTTTTATTTCGACCGAATAACACAAATCTATTTCCGCTGGGGTCTTGGGTAGCATTATTAATTTGATGCTGATTTTCTGGCCATTGCCATTTTTCTGGGTGAGAAAAACGCTGAATTCCCGTGTCAGAAAATTTGAGAATTAACTCTTCACTTCCATTGCCACCATAAGAACTCCAAGCATCTGATCCAAACGCAGTGTAGGAATTGTCCGTGCAATTACATAATAATTTATCCACTCGGAATCCGTTACGATAGTTAAAATCTAATTTTTTGGTTTTTAGTTGTCTGATAAAATTGTCATAGTTTCCATTAGAATCGAGTCGAATCAGTTTATTTCCGTTTAATTCATTGAAATCTTGAGTGATGTAAATTTTGTGTTTACCGGGAGTAACTAGAAAGTTCCCTGCGCCAAACCAATTTGAGTTACTATACCAATTAAGACTGTCGATTTTTCCTTGAAAAATCCAATTGAGGGCCCCATGGGTATTGTATTTGGCTATTCTAAATAAGTTATTTTTTCCTGACAAACCAGAATTCTCTAATCCACATCCGCCATAAACATACACATTGCCCACTTCGTCAAAATCTGCATTGATTCCAGAATTTCTATAGAACGGGTACTTCGTATATTTTAATGTGTCCATGTTTGTTATTGTATAAACCCATGGGTCTATGTTGTAGGCTTCGTGCAGTTTGTAGGATTGTATTTGAAGTTTTACAGTATCATTTTCGCGAATAAACCTTAAGGAAACTGGCGTGCCTATTTCGTCGTAAACCTTCCATTCAGTTTGGTTGATGATTAAATATTTGGATATAATTGTGGTCTTGGCCGTAGAACTCCAAGTAGAGGAATCATCACCAGTAATTTTCCATGAAATATCAGAAATATTGGATCCTTTTTTTAAAATAATAGAGTATTTGAATCCGGAGGCTATTTCTGGATGTACTTCATATCTAATATCAATATTGGGGTAGAGATTTTGGATGGTAACAGATGCGTAACCATATGCGTTCAATTTGGCCAGACCATAGCTAAAATAATGTTGGGTTTTACCCTCTACGATGATCGTTGCATTGGGGTTTGTGTTTGTGAAAATTTGAGATATTTGTTTGCTTCCTGCTACACAAGAAAAACCATTTTTAAATATTTGGATGTCACAATCTTTGTCATTCAATTCAAAATCTGGTGCAGCGGAAAATTCACTATTGGAATTGAATTGACCCTTATTTTCAATGAAATAATGCAGCGGAAAGGGGTTGGTGTTGACAAACTGTGTTTGGCTTTTTAGTATTGACGCGAGTGTAAAAAAAGTAAGTAGTATTATTTTAACTCTCATGTTTTTATTTTATGCTTGTTCTACAAATATTATGAAAAATAAGTTCTTGATTTTTATTTTATTACTTTTTGTTCAAGTATGCAGCGCGCAGACATTCGAAATCGAAGAACAAAATATGATAGTTCCTTGTACAACGGGTATTTGGCAAGTGAAGGATTCTTCAGGCTCAATACTTGTTTTCGGTTCATTTAAATCTGGAATCACACCTAGTAATGGTACATGTCATTCTGGAATTCCTCACAGTGTAGTTTTCAATAGTACAGTTTGCACACCTAGTATGGTGACAGTAATTGTTGGTGGTCCATCTGGTATTGCTGATTGTACATGTGCATCGACCACCTCAACACAGAAAGTTCAATATATTGCAAATGCCAAATCACCGACAGGTAATTGTACTATGATGCTGTCAATTATTTATTAACTCGACGTTAATCGCAAACGCAAAATTTTGGGTGATCTAAAATTTTTGTGTGACAATATTGCGAAATTAAACGTTCCTTTCGGGAAGAAGCCCTGCACTTCGCTCGCAGGCCTGTATACTTTGTGCCTTGTGATGTTTATGAACTCAAGAAATACCATTAACGTTTCAGATAAACATCCACCGAGATGTTTTTGTGAAGACCGTCACTGTATTCAAAAACGATAAAATAGATGCCTTCGGGAAGCAGGGTGTTGTTTTGAGATTGGCTTGAAATGTTGTTGGCAGAGGCAACATTCCCCCTAACGGATACATTGCTTTTGCCATCCCACGCGATGTTTTGTTGGGCATTGGATTCAAAGACTAGCATGTTCACACACCCATCACTTGGAGAACGTGGGTTTATGGGAGTTGCGGTAAGACTTTGATAGATAGGTAGTCGTAGTAAGTTTTCTTGTTTGTATTGGAATCGGTTTGATTGAAAAAATCGGGTCGTAATAGTGATAAAAAGATTGGCAAAGGATTAGTCTTCAGTACACTAACTGTCGATGCATCACATTATCATTGATTTGCTGAATACCGAAAATAAATACTTGCTTGTTTGGGTTAGGGTAGCTGATGATTGCTTCAGTGTTTGGTGCATTCAAATTGATTTGTTGGAGCAATTTTCCATTCAGATCCCATATAAAAATGTCTTGAAAGGCCGAGGAAGATTGAATATTCCATTGGTCTTTTTCTGAAGGAATGGGACCAATTTTTACGGGTGATTTTGTAATAACATGGTTAGAAGCTTTGTTTTTAGATAATTGCGCATAGGCGACTGCAATGGTGTTCCCTGTTGTGTTGTAGATGTCTGAACCGAAGAAGTTAAACGGTGCGTTAAATGCGTTCAATGGCAGGTGGTATGCACAGCTACTAGGATCAAAGAAACTATAGTTATAAGAGGCCCCTTCATCTTGCCAAGCTTGTTTGTAGTTCCCATTTAAATCAAACAAAATACACATACTTCCAGATGAATTTTTAATTGAATCTGGGAGATTCGGCCAAAGAGAAGAAGGACATCCATTAAGGCGCAATCTTGGTCCTAAATTATTGCATCCCTCTATGAGCTCAAATTGAATTATGGGACTGTAGGAATTGGAGTCGCAAATGAAGAATTTTTTGGGACTTCCATTAGTTTCATTAAGTATCGCCATAGCACAGTTTGGGTCTCCGGCAAAAGGTACTTTGAGTTTTTTACCCAGCCAATTGCAGTTTCGTTTATAAATTAAACCCAAATAAACGTTTCCATGATTGTCTGAACAGAAGTTGTTTCTGTTTGCTCTTGCACCTGAACTGTCGGCCCGTTTCACCCATAGGAGGTTGCCGTTTTTTGCATAACAAAAGGTAATTACATCGATGAGATTTCCACCGGCAGGTGATGTGCGTTGGTCAGTTGCTTTGTAAACGGAGAATTTGTTGCGAAAACTGCTCGACTTGGATATTTCGACCTGTAAAAGAATCGACTGATTGGAAAATGCAATCGTCCTTGAAGTGCCTCCCGTGCCTAGATATTGGGCATTTATTACCTGTCCGAAATTATTGATCTCCAATGAATAATACCCGCCGATGGAGTCTAATTTGAGTTCGCTAAAATTAGTGTCGGATGAAGATTTGTAATATCCAAGTGCAATTTTATTTTGATTTACGGTTCTAAGCTCTTGGATACTAAAGCCAGTTTTAAACCACAGAAAATCACCGTTGGTATTAAATGAAAATAGCCTTGCGTTTGAAGGGTAATTGGTACCTCTGTAACTTCCAGCCCCTGAATTCTGCACCAATATTGTGATTTGGTTATTGTTTGTGATTACAATATCAATCAAGGCCATCGAAGAATCATTAGATTTAAATGGATAAGCCCACGCATTGGAGGCATTGGATTTATTAATTTTGGTTAATACAGTATTGTAACCGTCTGATTTGCGATAAACCCCATTTGTTAATCGCAGTGAGTCGCCAATGTTAAACAGAGAATAGATATTACCCAAACTATCAAACACAACTTTCCTGGCTTGAGGAATTTGCCATAGTCCAGTTTTTCGTTTACCGAAATTTTGGACTTCCTTTATCCATTGAACTTTGGGTGTTGGGATTTGTGCTTCAATTTTCAGTGAAGTGAAAATTAACAGAAAAATGAAAATTCTTTTCATATTACTATGTGACGCTTAAAATGCAATTAGTTGCAAAGAATCAAAACTTCAAATAAATATTCTTAGATAAGTTGGGTCGATGACTGTCGTTGTAATTGAAGACAATGAAATAGACACCCTCGGGGAGTAGTTCTGCGGGTTCAGTGTTTTGGCTTTGGCCCGATGCGTGATTGCGGCCGTCCCATGCGATGTTTTGTTGGGCATTGGATTCAAAGACTACCTGTCCCCAACGATTAAAAATCACCCATGATGCTTTTGGGAAAGCCCACAGTCCTGGAATTGCCAATGAGTCGTTTACGCCATCGCCGTTGGGTGATATGCCTTCCGGGATTTGGATTTCGGCCTCGGGTTTGATGGGTAGATTGAGACAAAGCGTGTCATCGCAACCAAATGAATCCCTCACCACCAAGCAAACCTTGTAGCTGATCCATAGAAATGATTTGACATAACTGTGCGTGGGACTTTGTACGTTGCTGCTGTTGAGGTCCCCAAAATCCCATATCCATTGTTTGGCGTTGTTGGTTTTGCCGATGAATTTGAGCGTTGGAAACTGGGATGAGTCTATCGAAAAATCGGACTTAATGTTGTGGCTGATGACCGATAACTCAAAAACCGAATCGCAGCCGGTGAAGGCGGACAGCGTGTCGCGGAGCGATAATGGCAATGGGTATTTTTTGCTTCGGTAGGCAAAGGAATCGGTGTTGCAGAGGCTGAGTTGCTGCGTTATAAATTGGGGTGGATTGACGGTCAACTGAAGGTTGATCAGCGAATCACAGCCGTTGGTACGGGTGGTTTTGATTTGATAGTTTCCCGTGGCAAAAAACAGTAAGCTGTTGAATCGGAGGGTATCGCCCAAACAAATGGCCGACTTGATAGAAATGGTGGTGTCGGTGAGGACGTTCAGGCTCGTATTGACAATGGAATCACAGCCGCGGAAATTGGTGAAGGTATCGGCGTAATTGCCTGAAATCCGGTAAGCCCGCGCGCCAACAGTGAAACTATCGCCCCGACAGATTTTTGGAAAAAGAAAAGTGAACGAGCGGGGCTTGAAAGTGAGCTTGTATTGAATGAGCGAATCGCAGCCGAATTGGTTTTTGAGGGAGTCGGTGAAGGTGGTATCGCGGAAATGTGAGAATCCATTGTGGATCCAAATATCGGCGGCACAGAATTGCAGCGACTGGGCGATGAAATCTTTGGGGTTGGAGCGGAGTTGGTAGTTGATAAATGCGCCATTGCAATGAAAATTACGCTGGATTTTTACGGTGTATTGCTGTCCGGCGGTGGGATTAAACAGAGTATCTGAAAAGTGGTTTAGCGAATCGACTTGCTTTACGATTTGTTGGGTTTTGTTATCGGTCCAAACGAATGAATACTTGGAGGCTGAATCGCATCGGGGCAAAGTGACAAGGAGATAATCATCACAGGTTACGGGGCCGTTGGAATTGAATAATAGGGTGGAATCGATGCTGGTGTAGGGGTTTGCAATGGCCGCAACCAATTTTTCTCCGGTAGCATAAATTAGGTTGTTTTGGATGTTGTATTTTACGTCCTGTATGCGACCAATTTCTTTGATTCTAGAGGAGTCGATGATGATATCTGCTTCTTTTTTAAACGTATCTCCGAGGAAAGTAAATACTGCCAATTTGGGCCGATAATTCCCAACAAAGATGTGATTGGCATAGTCGGTGGCCACACCAAATTGCATATTTTGCGTATCGAGATTGTTGGTGAAGGTATCGAGTATTTTACCGGTTTTTTTATTGTAAGCTGTGAGCGTTTTTCCATCAAAAGTGAAGGCGAAATAATTGTTAGCGGCTACGGCATTTGAATTGAAAATTTTTAGGTTTCTGTAAGGTGAAAAGCGCCATGTTCTGCCACCACTGCCCAGAAAATGTATCGGAGGGGATTGTGTCCAGAGATTGCTTTGTGAGTTTTTGTTTACCCGAAATAGGGTGTCATTGATTGTGCCCAAAGAAGCCGTGGCATCGAATTTCACTAAGTTAAATAGATTTCCCGATGGGTCTTGGGCTGCGGATCGAATGTCTTTGTATTGCCCCGTGTAGGTATACAACATTTTCGAAGAAATAATACCCGTGTCGTTGAGTTGGACCATCACACCATTTGTGCCCAAGGCTTTGTATTTATTTTCGATGCAATCACAGTGCATTTGATTGAAGGTATTTGTCTTGTGGGGATAGGTCTTAACGAATCCGTCATAAAAACCATTTGAATCCAATCTAACGATGCGGGGTTTATTGAGTTTGCCTGTGGTAAAATCATAATCAGGTGCATCTTGTCCCAAAATTAGACTGTGTTTTACAGGTTCAACCATGAAATTGGTGTAATTGCCTGTTGTAGAGCCGTTTAGGTGCCATTTAATCGTATCTATCGTGCCTTGAAAAATCCATTTCAGTGAACCATTTGCGGCGCTGTATTTGGCAATTTTTGTGGAGTTTCCAGCCAGGTACCATCCCCATTGTCCCGCACCGCCATATACGTAAACGTTGCCATGGCTGTCGTACTGTAAATTGAGTCCACAATTCCTCGCCAAGATCGATGCTTTGTTTGCTGCATCCCAAGAGGGCCAGCTTGCCGTGTCCATGTTGTTAATCACATGAACCCAGGGGTCGATGATGAGAGTTTGTTTTGGATTATACTGTGTTACATCAAGTAAATAATGGCTTTGATTTTTTTGTATTGAAAACGCTATTGGCAGTGAATCTTGCTGAAAAATACGCCACTGGGTTTGTGAAACCTGCATGGAGGGCAATTTGGATACCATGGTGGCATTGGCATTGATTTCTGTTTGTGATTCTGGCGAAATTTGCCATCGAATGGATTGAATATTACCACCTGGATGTACGAAGAAAGAGTATTTGAAACCCGCTGAATTGGGCTGGATTTCGTAGATTAGGTCAATGTGCGGATAGAAGTTTTTAAAAGTGATTTTTGAATAACCATAGGATTTTTTGTTTTGATCGCCATAGCTAAAATAGAATGGGGATTGGTCCTCGCTGTGGATTTTAGCATCGGAATTGGCGTATTCGAATTTTTGGAAAAACCGACTACGTCCATTGTTGATTGCAAATCCGTTATTTAAAATTGCCACTTGGGCATGGTTGTCCTGGTACATGAACAACGGCTTAACCAATGGCGCTTGACCGTCGGGTAGGATGGGTTCAAATTGACCCTTATTTTCAATGAAATAATGCTGAGGAAAGGGGTTGGTATTAACAAACGGGGTTTGGGCCCACAAGTTTTTGTGAATTAAAAAAAATAATAGCCACTGAAATCGTTTCAATATTGCAAACGAATTGTGTATGTGCAATTTCCTCTCGGACTCATGTGAATACAGCATTGCATCGTAGACTAAATTAGTAAAATACTAAGGTAGTTCTATTGATATGGAAAAAACAAAAGAAATCATTGATTATTTAAAATATTCAACCAAATTAAGGGTTTTGCGCTATGCTAAAGATTGCGGCAAAAATAAAGAGGCGTGTGAAGTTTTTGGGGTGAAAAAGAGTACATTTTACAAATGGAAAAGGAGTTTGAATAGCATGTATAAAGGCAATTCGCAAATTACTTCTTAAATTTACATTGATGAAAACTAGGTCATATCTATCAGGATGCAAAATAACATTAGGATTTTTGATATTCTGCTTATGCTTTGGATTCGTGAACCAAGTTCAATCTCAGCAGTTTGTCAATGGTAAGTTGGTGCGTAAAGAAAAATTTCCTGGTGGCGAAGGAGACACTTATTTAAAGTATGGTGCAGACTATAAAAAATTATATACTCAAGCAAATATGGCTTCTGACCTGAATCAAGAAGGATATTTTAGGCAATATTACATTGATGGCCTTGATACGCTCAGACATAATTCTTGCAAGGGCTTTGCGTTAATACAAAATTGTTCTAAATATGGGGTTATTTCCACTGCCGATTCCAGTGTTTCTGCTGAAATTCTCGTGAACGGTGATACTTTTTCCGATTTCGGATTTAGTTTAAAAATAAATGCCCCATTACTAAAAGACAGCAATTACGATCTGAGCTTTCTGGTCGCTTCGATCGAAGCTTATCGCATTCCATTTAAATTTTTTAATAAAAAGTTGAATCCCTATGAAGACTTTAAAATTTACATCACGCAAAGTAATAGCCCAAATTCCGAAGGCGATATTATTGCCATAATTCGTAGACAGGATGTATACGAACTCGATTCGAGTACTTATTTCCCTTATACTTCAACAATTTATCCCAGAAACTCATTGCCTTGCACAACGATGGAGACATTTTATTATCGGGTAAAAAAAGAGATTAAAGGAGCAAATTCGGGACAATATATCACCATAAGGGCAAAAACGCAAATCACCGATTCTGTATCGCGGCTTTTCAGGTATAATTGTAAACCTAGCGTATTATTCTGGAAAAATCAAAACCTTTTGGAGAGGGGCTTTTTATCCACCGACTACCAAATTCAATGCCCGTTTACATTGATAAAAACTGGAGATTTATGTAATCAAAAAAATCCGCTTGCATTGAAAAGTTCTTCCCAGCATAACACCGATAAGTTTCTGTGGTCTACCGGTGATACCTCCCCTACCTTAAATGTCATTAGCCCAGGTTTGTATTGGGTTGAGAAAAATAGAAATGGATGTATTGCACGAGATTCCATCATTATTAATAAATCGGTGACTGTAACAACAAGCACTGTAACCGTCAACAAATGTAAGGACAGCCTATTAACCATCGGCTTACAATCATCCCCAAATCAGAATAATTACCAATGGAATTCCGGCAGTAAAAATCAACGGTTATCCGTTTCAATACCAGGCTGTTATATACGAAATTCTCAAATGCTTGGTTGTTCCCTAGTTGACACATTTATGGTTCAAAATCACCCCAAGCACAAAGCCATTGACAAAATCAATTACACATTGTGTATGGGAGATTCCATCGTCTTGACAGGCCTAACAAGCAAGTTGGCTTGGTATCGTAAAAACTTTTTTTTGAGCAATGTTAGCGTTTTGCAGATTCACGGAGTTCAAGACGACACATTGGTATTGAAATCCATTGATAACTGCTGGCAATTGGACACAATCGTCATAAAAGTAGAGAACTGCAATTTCTATGATACCGGGTTTCTCTACATCCCCAATGCTTTCACCCCCAATAAAGATGGTAAAAACGATGTGTTTATTATTCCAGGAAAATCGATTCACAATTTCGAAATGACAATTTACAATCGCTGGGGAGAGCAGGTATTCTTTACTACCAACGCCGCCGAAGGTTGGGATGGTACATATCGAAACATCGATGCGCCTGCCGGTCCCTATATAGTTGTTTTGAAAAACAAATCAAACAGTAACTCGGGATCTCAAAACAATTCACAGGACCTAAATATACCCATTCAATTGTTGCGTTAAGTTGTTTAACCACGCTGAAGTTGAATCTCTGTATACCCTAATGAATATAGAAATTCATTAAATCAACAAAACTAAATCAATTACGCAAAACACGCCGCAACAATCTCGGCTTGTTCTTTGTCGTAGATCTTCTTGTAGCCCGTAGCGGGTGATGCACTGCTCTTTCTGCCGATGTATCGCAAAGCCGATGGAAAATCGTAGCGAGCCAAATGCAACCAAGTACCCTGGTTTTTGGGTTCCTCTTGTGCCCAGCAGAATTCGGCGCCTTTGTACTGCTCGAAAATCTCAGCCAACTTCCACTCTGGTAATGGATACAACTGTTCGATGCGCACAACCGCCACATCGCTGTGGTTGCCGACTTCCTTGCCCGCCAAAATATCGTAGTAAATTTTCCCGGTGCAGAAAACCACCCGGCGGACCTTCTTGCCCACTTGGGTGTCGTTGATTACCTCTTGGAATTCGCCCTCGCTGAGGTCTTTCATCGTGCTGACACATTTGGGATGACGCAACAAGCTCTTGGGACTCATGATTACCATCGGAACTTGGAAGTCACGCTTCAATTGGCGACGCATCGCATGGAACAAACTACCCGGGGTAGAGCAGTTCAATACTTGCATGTTGGAACCGGCGCACAACTGTAGGTAACGCTCCAAACGCGCACTGGAATGCTCAGGGCCTTGGCCCTCTTGTCCGTGCGGCAACAGCATCACTAAGCCGCTAAATTTGCCCCATTTGGTTTCGGCGCTGGCGATGAATTGGTCGATGATAATTTGCGCACCGTTCGAGAAATCCCCAAACTGGGCCTCCCAAATCGTTAACCCGTTGGGTGTGCTGCTGCTGTATCCGTATTCGTAACCCAAGGCCGCGTATTCGCTCAACAAAGAGTTGAAAATGCTCAATTTGGCCTGGTTTTCTGTCAAATGGTTCAAAGACACATACTCTTGCTCGCTGTCTTCCTTTTTGATAACCGCATGTCGGTGCGAGAAAGTGCCCCGCTCCACATCCTGACCCACCATTCTCACGGGGTGACCTTCGGCCAACAGGGTAGCATAGGCCAACAATTCGCCCATGGCCCAGTCGAAGGTGCCGTTATCAACCATTTTGGCGCGCTCGGCAAAGAGGTTTTGTACTTTTTTGATCGGCAAGTTGTCTTCTGGGATGAAGGCCAATTTTTTGCCCAATGTTTGCAGGGTTTTGACATCAACGCCCGTTTTTACTGGGTTTTGGAAATCCTTAGATTTTGCGTGGTGGAACCCTTCCCAGGTATTTTTTACATCAGAGGTTTTGGGTTTGAAATCGCCTTTGGCTTCTTCAAATTTGGCTTGCAGTTGGGCACGGAAATCGGCTTCCATCTCTTGGGCCAAAGCCGCA
>CANIZU010000003.1 GCA_947472115.1 Flavobacteriales bacterium
GCAATGTTATTCACTGAGAAACTGCTCTGCAAAGGAGTGTACTTGTATAGCTGATTCAAGATTACGTTTGGAACCGCATCTCTTTTTAGTTCGAAAACTACGCGCATTCCCTGACGTCCGCTTTCATCGCGAACAGCCGATATACCATCAATCAACTTTTCATTGATCAAATCAACCGCTTTAAGGATAATCTGGGTTGGTGTTACTTGGTAAGGAACTTCGGTAATGATGATCATTTCCTTACCAGTTGAGGTTACTTCGATTTCCGCCTTACCGCGCATTACAATCCTGCCACGACCTGTTTCAAAGGCATCTTTAATACCCTCTACCCCGTAAATGCTACCTCCAGTTGGAAAATCTGGGCCCTTTACGTGATTCATCAACTCACTAATCTCGATGTCTTTGTTATCGATATAGGCAATGATTCCTTCACACACTTCAGTTAAGTTGTGAGGCGCCATATTTGTTGCCATACCCACAGCAATACCGCTTGCTCCGTTCACCAAAAGGTTAGGGATTTTTGCTGGCATTACGGAAGGCTCCTGCAAGCTTTCATCAAAGTTAGGTCTGAAATCAACAGTGTTCTTGTCGATGTCTACCATCATCTCTTCCGCAATCTTCCTTAAACGTGCCTCAGTATAACGCATCGCAGCCGGTGGATCTCCGTCGATTGAACCGAAGTTACCCTGTCCGTCAACGAAGGGATAACGCAAACTCCAATCCTGAGCCATACGCACCATCGTATCGTATACAGAACTATCACCGTGTGGGTGATACTTTCCCAATACTTCCCCTACGATACGGGCTGATTTCTTGTGCGCACGATTTGAAGCAAGCCCCAAGTCTGTCATACCGTATAAAACCCTTCTGTGAACTGGTTTTAAACCATCTCTAACGTCTGGTAATGCCCTGGAAACAATCACCGACATTGAATAGTCGATGTAGGCTGTTTTCATTTCATCCTCAATGTTGATTGAGATAATTCTTTCTGTGTTTTCGTTTAGTTCATCCATGAAAATAGTCGATTATACAAATAACGCCGAAATCGGGGTTGGTTGGTTGAATTTATTGGGGATGTTGCCCACAAATTTTATACATTTTTGGGGGCTTGTTGGCTATTAAAACAAAAGAGGAAAGGTTGCCCTTTCCTCTTTTGTTTTTCGCTATTCCGGAACGACTTATTTTCGCAAGTCGGCCGGTGGATTGTATTGTACTTTTTTACGTGGCAATGAGGTGGTTCCAGGCTTCATATACTTGATTTTTCCTGCACCCGTAGGCTCCAACATTTGGATTTTGCCCATGCCCAAAGCGTCTAACTTCGGCTGAAGATCAATGATATCACCCGCTACAACAACGGTTAGGTTTTCAAGATTCATTTCCTCTTTCGCCAATGTGTTAATTTGCTCTTTGGTGATCGACTGTAGGACCTTTAACTGCTGGTCAGCAAAATCCATTGGCAAATTGCGATTGGCCATCTGAAGGATATAACCTGCTTTTTGTCCAATTGATTCGTATTCCAAAGATTCGCTCGCAATCAAAGCAGATTTTGTGAAATTGAATTCTTCGTCTGTAATGCCACCATTTTTATATCTCACCAATTCATCAACGATCTCGATAATTGCGCTGTCAGTGGCCCTTGCTTTAACTCCTGCACTGATTGTATAAGTACCTGGCATGTCTTTGTAAGCTGGAGAATATCCCCCACGAATACCATATGTCCATGCTTTGTCTTCCCGGATGTTCAAATTCAAACGAGAGTTGAAGTTACCAGCCAAAGCAAAGTTCATTATGTTGTTTTGGAAGAATTTTCCAGCATAATCATAAGGCTGTGACTTAAAGCCCAAGAAGATATCGCTCTGCTCAGCATCATTGTATTTCACGCCAAATATTTGCGGAGTTCCCATTTTCGTTGCGGCCACCGGCGTAGTGATGGTTACGGACTTCTTCTGCCAGCTATTCAAGAAGGCAAACTTTGTGTAGATTTCATCTTCAGAAACTGGCCCTACGACAACCATTTTTGTCAAATTGGGTACATAATTCGCCGCGTAATAAGCCTTGCAATTTTCCATGCTCACTTTGTCGTAATCGTCCGACAATAAAGCCGTTCCCAGTGCATTTTCGCCATTCATCAACCTGCGATAAGCGTTGCTTGCTCCGGTGCCACGGTTTGTTAGACTAGACTTCGCGCCTTCTTTAACCTGTTTCTTTGCTTTTTTGAATTCTGATTCATCCCAGCGGGGGTTGAACATCATTTCTTGCAACAAGACGATGGCAGCATCCAATTTGTCTTTTTCACAGCTCAAAGTGATACTAGTTCCTGTTGAACCGCCACCAAAGCCAATATTGACGCCCAATTTCTCAAATTCTTTTTCTAAGTCTTCAGGAGTTTTTGTCGATGTACCCGTATTCATCGCAGAAGCGGTCATTTCCGCAGTACCTGCTGGGAATATTTTACCATCTTCCAACAATCTACCGCCTTCAATATTCAATTGTACGATAACACGTGGAGTTTCATCGAAGTAGGTCGACCAAATTTCTAAACCATTATCCAACACCTTTTTAGCCACCTTAGGTGATTTTGCAGTTGTGATTTCTTTGGGTTGAGGGCGTACGCTGCGATCGAAATTGTCTTTTACAGGTCTTGGCGATAAACCTTTGTATTCAGCATCAGCCAAGGCGCTGGTAAATCCAGCATTTGGGTTAACACTTTGATACTTGGGCTTCTCTTCGCCCTCAGCAACCTGACTCGGGGTGATGATAACGGTAGAAGAGAATTTGTTTTTCAAGTACATGTTGTAAACACGCATGATGTCGGCCTTGGTTAAGTTTCTATAACGACTTGCATCATCTTCCAAGTTATAACTGCTACCATCGGCATTCTTAGCATCCAAGTACCAGAAAGAACTCAAGTAGTTTGCTTTGGTACTAACATCTTCCAAACCGCTAGAATAATTACTTAGGATATTGGTTTTTGCACGATCCAAATCTTCATCAGAGAAACCAATGATTCCAAAAGAATCGATGGCGCTTTTCATCATTTTTTGAAGTCTAGGTACATCTGAGTATGGATAACCAACGACAGTGAAAGAAATTTCACCGGCCAACTCATGGTTGATTGAACTCAATGGATTGTTGCTCGCATTGGCTTGTAATGCCCATTCTGCATCAACAAACTTCTTGTATAATGTAGAACTTCTTGTTCCACCCATCAAATAGGTCAACACGTCCAAAGCCGCTTCGTCCGCATGTCCAACCGGCACACCTACAAAAGTTGAATAAATCAATGGTACATAAGCATTCGCATCAGGATATGTCGCTACTTTATTTTCCAATAGTTTAACTCTTGGAACCGCCTGCTTTTTCACTTCCGGGCCGCGTTGAATGGCGCCAAAGAATTTATCAACCCAAGCTACTACTTCGCTCGTGTTAACGTCACCGCTAACGATGATACACGCATTGTTTGGAGAGTACCAACGCAAAAAGAAGTTTTTGAGGTCATTGCTATCCGCGCGATCCAAATCATCAACAAAACCAATGGTTGACCAGCTGTATGGGTGCTCTTTTGGATACAATTCTTGGTCTTTTACCTCCATCAAAAAACCATAGGGAGCATCATAACGCTCAGCCTTTTCATTTTTAACGGTACTACGTTGGATTTCAAATTTCTTATTGGTGAAAGCTTCAAGGAAAAATCCCATACGATCCGCTTCCATCCAAAGGGCTGTCTCGGTAAAGTTGCTAGGGAAAGTTTCAATATACACGGTACGATCTCTAGTGGTGTTGCCATTGACATCTCCCCCATAATTCTTAATGATTTTGAAATGTTCTTCATCGGCGATGTGCTTAGAACCTTGAAACAACATGTGCTCAAAGAAGTGCGCAAAGCCAGATTTTCCTCGGGTTTCTCTCGCAGATCCAACGTGATAAGTTACATTTAGGTGAGTCACTGGATCGCTGTGATCCTCACTTACCATAAGCGTTAAGCCATTGGGATACTGGAATTTCTGGTAAGGGACAATCAATTTACCAGGTTTTGCATCCACCTTTTCGATAAGTGTTGCTTGTGCTTGTGTTAGGGAGATAAATGACCCAATCGACAAACAGAGAACTAACAATTTTTTCATAAGTTCTGCGAAGTTAATAAATTATTAAAGTGAGCCGTACAGTTCTCGGCTAATGTGGATTTTTCTTAGATAAATATTTGAGCAGCGCCTCCACATTGATGCGTTGGCCCATCATTATTTGGTTTAGCTCACTTCAGTTTTTCCATCAAATAAGGACCGGTGATGCTATCGGTCGCCAAATGGATATCTTCAGGCAGTCCTTGAAACACCAAATTCCCACCCGCATTGCCCGCTTCAGGGCCTAAATCGATGATCCAGTCGGCGCACTTTATGACATCCAAATTGTGTTCGATACAAATAACGGTGTTTCCCTGGGCGATTAATGCCTGGAAGGATGCCATCAATTTCTTGATATCGTGGAAGTGCAAGCCGGTAGTGGGTTCGTCAAAAATAAACAAGGTCCCACCCTCTTTATTTGGACTCGCTTTGCTTAGAAAGAATGCCAATTTTACTCGCTGCGCCTCTCCTCCACTCAATGTATTCGATCCTTGTCCTAGTTTCACATAGCCTAAACCTACATCTTGTAATGGCTTTAGGCGATCCCTGACATTTTTTAGGTCATCAAAGAAAATCATCGCCTCATCCACCGTCAATTCTAATACATCAAAGATGCTTTTGCCATTGTATTCAACTTCAAGGACCTCTTTTTTGTAACGCTGTCCGCCACATGCCTCACATTCCAATTTAATATCGGCCATGAATTGCATTTCGATCACTGTTTCACCTTCGCCCTGACAGTTATCGCATCTTCCACCATCCACATTGAAAGAGAAATGAGAAGGTTTAAATCCGTTGAATTTAGACGTAGGGGTATTGGCAAAAAGGTCTCGAATTTCATCAAAAGCCTTGACGTATGTCACGGGGTTACTCCGACTACTCTTGCCGATGGGGTTCTGATCCACCATTTCGATCGCTTTAATCAATGAAATCGATCCGGATAGTTTTTTGTGTTTGCCAGGCTTTATCGTACTAAACTGCCCCAATTCACGACTCAATGCGGGGAATAAAACCTGTTTGATTAACGTTGTTTTTCCTGATCCTGAAACGCCTGTGACTGCAGTTAAGGACTCCAGTGGAAACTTAGCGGTTACATTCTTAAGGTTGTTGGCCGTCGCATCCTCAATTTCGATGAAATGTGGCGTTTTTCTGCGGGTTTTGGGTACCGCTATCTCTTCGATATGATTCAGATATTTTGATGTCAAGCTGCTTTCGCAATCTCTCAAACCTTCAAAAGTTCCTTGATACAGCAATTTCCCCCCATGAGTTCCAGCCAAAGGCCCAATATCAATAAGGTTTTCAGCACTTCGCATAATCTCCTCATCGTGCTCCACAACAATTACAGTATTTCCTTCGTTTTGAAGCGCTTTTAATACCGTAATGAGTCTTTCCGTATCTCTTGAGTGTAATCCAATACTTGGTTCATCGAGAATATACATTGAACCGGTTAAATTGCTCCCCAACGAAGTCGCCAAGTTGATTCTCTGACTTTCTCCACCGCTTAGGGTATTGCTTAAGCGATTCAACGACAAATAGCCCAAACCCACATCGCTCAAGAATTGAAGTCGATTCTGTATCTCTTCGATGATTCTATAGGCAATGGCTTGGTCGGTTTCGTTTAATTTTAAATGATTGAAATAATCCAAGCCTTTATCAACCTCCATCAATAATAGCTCTTGAATATTTAGATATTTGGGATGGTTTTGTTCGTCAAAATCGGAAATGATTTTTACGTAGGCTGCTTCTTTTCTGAGTCGTGTTCCCAAGCAATCCGGACAGGTAGTTTTGCCTCTATATCTAGCAGCAAGTACACGGTATTGAATTTTGTATGATTTCTCTTCGATGTATTTAAAGAAGTCGAAAATTCCTGGTAATGCTTTGCTCCCATTCCACAGGAGTTGCAGTTGCTCTTCATTCAAATCTCTAATGGCTCTGTGAATTGGGAAGTCCACTTTGTTGGCCAATCGGATAAAATCGTTGCGCCACTCTCCCATCACTTCGCCTTTCCAAGGCGCCACTGCGCCTTCAAAAACACTCAACGATGTATCTGGAATAATAAGGTCGTTATCTAAACCCAATACTGAACCAAACCCTTCGCAAGTTCTGCAAGCACCATGCGGGTTGTTGAAACTAAGGAAATCTCGGGTTGGAAGTTCGAATTTCATACCATCCATTTCAAAACGGTTGTTGAATTCTACCTTCTCCTTCGTATCGGTTAAATAAATACTACAATTTCCTTCGCCTTCCCAAAACGCAGTTTCGCAAGCATCAAACAATCTTGATTGAAATTCTTCATCGTCCTTTTGAATCGTCAAGCGATCTACGATGATAAAAAGTTCAGTTTCAATGGATGTGGCATCATCAATTAGCGTTTGAACATTGACTGTTTCATTATTAATCCAAACACGACTATATCCTTTCTGAATGAGTAAATCCCAGTCGGTGTGGGCAAACATTTTTTTTGTTTGCGGGGCTAGAATCAGAAATCGTTCGCCATCTTCTCGATTTAGGCAATAATGATAAACATCTTCAGACGATTCTCGTTTCACCTCCCTACCAGAGAGTGGCGAAATCGTATGACCGGCTCTGCTGAATAGCAATTTGATATAATCGTAAATTTCCGTTGAAGTAGCGACGGTACTTCTCGGATTTCGAGTGTTCACTTTTTGTTCGATAGCAACCGCCGGGCAAAGGCCTTGTATGTCGTCCACCAAAGGCTTTTTCATCCGTCCAAGAAACTGTCTGGCATAGCTGCTTAGGCTTTCCACGTATCGACGTTGACCTTCGGCGAATAAGGTTTCAAAAACCAAACTTGACTTGCCACTCCCTGAAACTCCAGTGACCACAGTAAATGAGCCATGGTCAATATCAACACTTACTTGCTGTAAATTGTGCTGTTGAGCATTGATGATTTTAATTTTCTTTTCTATTGAAGACACGTGTTGGGTAATTCTTTAATTGTTATTGAATGGTGTCTTTTTGGATGGCTGCTCCAGCACAAATGCCACGACCGTTGGTGATGTTGCTATAAACGGGTGATGGGTCTGAGAAAATACCAGATTGTGCTTTATAACTCGCCAATGACTGCAGGTAACGATAATAATCATCGCTCAGTGATCGAACTTCTACCAAGAATTTATATTGGATGCCTGCGCTTCCGTAACTGGTAATAAAATCAAACTGTTTCGCCGATCCGTTAAAACTTCTGTCATCTATTAGAATTCCACCAATATCAGTTTTAATTCCATTTTCATTCAAGAAAGGATCCGTTGTTGTTGGTGGCATAATTAACCATTCTTGGGTAAAGTCATCAAATCGATATAAATTGATTTCGTAATAGTTTCGCTCAGAGCTTGGATCTGAAATAAAGCATGTCAAAGTACCCGTTTCAAAACCCAATGAATCAAAACCCGTTTTATTCTTCCAAGTTGATTTTGCACTTACTACTCTATTGGGAATTGTTAATGTGCCAAAAGCGGTATTGAAATTATTTTTCTCCACTCTAACTGTATATATTCTGCCGGGTGAAGGTTTGAATTTCGCCAAGTATTTCTGTACGGAGAGATCATAAACCAAGGTCTCTGTTGTGGATCCATCGTTTACCGTCACGATTGCATTTTCAATCATCTTGGGAGGATTGGTATCGTTTATTGGAATCGTAGATGATACTTGCGCAGAAAACAGTTCATCGCTATTGACAAATGAATTTAATACCAATTTGGGTGTATGTTGAATGCTCGACATATCCAATTCGGTTTCGCAACCCAAGATGAAGGTTGAAATGATAAAGCCAGTTAGACCAATTAAGTTGAATCGTTTCATATTAAAATTCTATTCGATAGAAGCCGGAAGGAATAAAAACAAAGGCAGAGGTCCCTTTTAGAACTACATTATTTGAATTTGGATCAAAAGTTAATTTGGCATTCATTGGATTTCTAACACCTAATATATTGTATACTTGCACACCCCAAAACTCCTTATATCCTCGATTGTAGAAAGGTTTGATTTGCTTTGTAAATCCTAAATCAATGCGTCGGTAGGCCGGCATCCTGTAATTGTTTTTCTCGCTGTAGTCGTATACCAATTTGTTGTCGGTGGTAAGATACTTACCCGTTGGAACACTATAAACATTGCCACTCATATACATTGCAGCGAAATTTATCTTAAACCACGTTTCAACCTGAAAAGTTAGTTGTGTTTTGAATTGATGCGGACGGTCCCAACGATATCTGAATTCTTCTCCATTATTAATGAATTCGAACGTTCGATTTGATTGCGAATACGTATAGCTGGTTAGCCCCGTAACTTTACCTGATTTTTTTGATAGTAGAAACTCGATGCCGCGGCTGTTTCCTATGCCCTGCACAACACTTCTTTCCCAAAAATTCTTTACCAACGGATCCTCATCAATCCCAGTTAAATCAGTAATTCCTTTGTATTTTTTGTAATAAAATTCTGTCGAGAATTCAATTCCAGCGCTCACCGGCATGATGTAAGCAGCACTGAATTGAGATGTTTGCTGTGGTTTGAATGTAGCACTACTAGGAAACCAAACATCGCTCGGCAGCACTCCATTCACACTTGATAATTGGTGTAGGCCTTGATTTGCGACAGAATAGCCTAATTGTAATCGTTTTTTGCCTTCAAGTAACTGACTAATGATGATTCTAGGTTCTGGACGAAAATAAGTCTTAGTTCCTGTGAAAAACGTCCACAATCTAACGCCGATGTTCATACTTAATCCAATGTTTGGGTGAACGTCTAACTCTGCATAATTAGCCCATTCCAAATTCGTCTGCACGTTAGCCATGCCGTAGGTGGTATCCGTGTTTCCGGTATTGGTTTGATCAATTAGGTGGAGTTGACCTGGTTGTAAATTATGCAATGTTAAATGACTCCCATAATTAATGGTTTGTCGAGGATTTCTAACATAAGAAAAGTCACCATTCACGGTGTAATCGGTAATTGAATTACTCGATTTCTCACTCAATTTGGCGGTTTTTGTAGTTCCACCTTGAGTAATACTGCCATCCAAATCGAAGTTGGTGTAGTATTTATATCTCGATAGCCCCATCGTAATTGACCCAAAGTGATTGGAGTAAAACTCGTGCGACCATCTGGCACCGATTTGTGTGTTTTGCCAAGAGGTTAGATTCTTTAGGGTATAAACTAAACGACGTCCCAAGCTATCCGTTTCGTCAACCGAAAAGGAAAGCCCATATTTGTCGCGTCCATTATAAGCCCAATAATTCCATTGCGTGTATTGATTTTTCTTGTAATCAACCCTCGCGTTAATGTCATGAATATTGCCAATTAACCCACTGTTGCTGCTACTGCCCGCCCCAACAATCCAATCTAAATAACTTCTGCGAATGGCAATTGAACTCGTCACCTTACCTCTGTGATCCAGCGGCCCGTCCATTGCTATTGTTGTGGTTATTGGGTCGATATGTATTTTACCCGTCCAATCTTTTGCGGCTCCCCCTGATGTTTGGACATCCAATACCCCACCACCGGCTCTTCCTCCATATCTTGCCGGAGCGACACCGCGATAAAACTCAACAGATTTTAGAATGTGAGGATTGTAATTCGAAACAAATCCAAAAAGGTGCCCATTGCCGTAAAGTGGCAAGCCATTCATCAATTGTAAATTTTGATCGGGGTTGGAGCCACGAACTACGAGGCCAGATAAGCCTTCCACACCGCCCGATACCCCTGGTAGAAACTGAAGGTATTTCACGGGATCGGCAACACTTCCGATACTCGGCGATTCAATAATTTGCTTCTGAGTAGGAGAATAGAATGACGGCTTCATGTTAAACAACGACAAATACTCTTCCGCGGAATCTAATTCGTTGTATCCGATGGGTTTTAGGAAGAAATTTTTATTTACAGAAGCCTCTACGTCGATTTCGATTTTCTGAGTTTTAAAACCAGCCGCAGCAACTATGATAATTTTATTGCCATGGGTTGTTCCAAATTGATAATAACCATGATCGTTAGATTCAACAGATGCATTTGTAGTGGAATCAATTAAGATTGCACCAGGAATAGTTTCAAGCGTTTTCTTGTTATAAATCCAACCCGTAATGGCTGGAATTTGCGCCAAAAGCCCTGCAGCATTCAAACTCAATACCAACGAAAATATTTTCGCAATTCTCATCCTTACAAATATAAGCCTTTCAAAGGTCATTGGCCATACCCTTTGGATAGTTCTATTCCAAATCCACTCGCTTCAAATCCTTTCTGTAACATTTGTTTCTTTTCGATTTTAAGCCATGTGGATTGATGGGCCGGTATTCTAATTTCTTCAATAGAGGCAATGATGTTTCCACCCAATGTTTCCAGTAACTCCATGGACTTTTTAGATTCCACGGTAACAATTTTAGACAAGGTTGAATAGTCTATTGAATTCGATATATCATCTGAAATTGACGATGATTCAAATGAAACCCGAACACTAATCAATAATTCCACACCGATGATTCTCTCTATTTCGAAAAATCCAATGTTGGAATGCACAAGTTGTTGGTCAATAAAAATGGTTGTTAACATATTCTTGTCGTAAAAATCCGATGCAAAGAAAGTAAGTATATTACATTTGTGGCTACAACATTATGAGTGAACACGATATTTCAGATTTACTAGCGGCAAATCAAGGTAAAGACCGCTATGTAGCCCCCGATTTCTATGGTGTAGATGATTTACTCACTGAAGAGCAAAAGTTGATTCGTGCCTCTGTGAGAGAATACGTGAAGCGCGAATTGAGCCCAATCATCGAGCATTATGCTCAACTTGCTGAATTTCCTCGACATATCGTAAAGCAACTCGGTGATATTGGCGCCTTTGGACCTCAATTGCCAATAGAATACGGCTGCGGAGGCATGGATTATACTACCTATGGAATTATT
Organism: Flavobacteriales bacterium; assembly: GCA_947472115.1. GTDB lineage: Bacteria > Bacteroidota > Bacteroidia > NS11-12g > UBA955 > UBA955. The sequence continues at coordinate 11,033 of CANIZU010000003.1, forward strand.
ATGCAGGAGCTTGAACGATGCGATAGCGGAGTTCGATCCACTGCTTCAGTGCAAGGTTCTTTGGTGATGTATCCCATCTTCAAATTTGGCAGTGAAGCTCAAAAGCATAAATACCTTCCCAAACTCGCTTCCGGCGACTGGTTAGGCTGTTTTGGTTTGACGGAGCCTGATCATGGTTCAAATCCAGGTGGAATGACGACGAACTTTGTCGACAAAGGCGATCATGTCGTTTTGAATGGAGCAAAAATGTGGATTAGCAATGCGCCATTCGCTGATGTTGCCGTAGTTTGGGCGAAAAATGAGGCCGGTGTTATTCATGGAATAATCGTTGAGCGCGGCATGGAAGGGTTTACCACTCCTACCACCCACAACAAATGGAGCTTAAGGGCTAGTTGTACAGGTGAATTGGTTTTCGATAACGTTAAAGTGCCAAAGGAGAATATACTTCCGGGTGTTACGGGGTTGAAAGGCCCATTAACTTGCCTTAACTCAGCTAGATATGGTATTAGTTGGGGTGCCTTGGGTGCAGCGATGGATTGCTACGATACTGCAGTAAGGTACTCTAAGCAACGCATTCAATTCGGTAAGCCTATCGGCGGTTTTCAGTTGCAGCAAAAGAAATTGGCTGAAATGTTAACCGAAATCACCAAAGCACAATTGCTGGTTTGGAGATTGGGACAATTGATGGACAAAGGATTGGCCACACCCGCTCAAATATCGATGGCTAAAAGGAACAACGTAGAAATCGCGATGAATGTGGCCAAAGAAGCACGTCAAATGCTTGGCGGAATGGGCATTACGGGTGAATATCCGATTATGCGACACATGATGAATTTGGAATCCGTGGTGACTTATGAAGGCACACACGATATCCATCTGTTGATATTGGGAATGGAAATTACTGGCGAGAACGCTTTTTTATAAATTGAACTAGAAATATAATGTATCAGATTAAGTTTGGAACCGATGGATGGCGCGAAATTATCGCCGATGAATTTACTGTGGCGAATGTTAGACGTGTAGCCAATGCCACTGCTCTTTGGTTGAATCAAAGTGATTTGCCAAAAAGTTGCGTCGTGGGTTACGATTGTCGTTTCGGTGGCGAAATGTTTGCAAAAGAAACAGCCAGGCAGCTTGCGGCACAAGGAATAAAAGTAATTGTGTCAAAGGGTTTTGTTTCTACGCCAATGATTTCCTTGGCCGCAAACCAACTGCATACCGGCGCTGGAATTATCCTTACCGCAAGTCACAATCCTCCAACGTACAATGGGTACAAGATTAAAGCGAATTATGGCGGTCCTGCAGTCCCTTCAGAAGTCAGCAAAGTCGAAAATTTGATTTCCCCCTCATTGGTTGCTGCCTGTGATACTTTTGAATCGTATTTTAACAATGGAATGATTGAATATGGCGATTTTGAGACCATGTACTATAATCATTGTTTGAGTTCATTTGATATGGATGCCCTCTCTTCAATTTCGTCGGGATTGGTTTACGACGCTATGTATGGTGCCGGACTTTCGATTGTAAAAAGATTGTTACCAGATGCAACCATTTTGCACGGAAACTATAATCCAGGGTTCGATGGACGTGCGCCTGAACCAATCTTGAAAAATCTGCCAGAAATTGGACCTCTCATTAATTCAAGCCCCTCCTATTTATGTGGATTGGCTACCGATGGTGATGCCGACCGTATTGGGTGGTTTGATGAAAAAGGGAACTTTATCGACTCACACCATTTGATATTGCTATTGATTGAATACCTAACCACATTTAAAGGTTATTCTGGCAAAGTAGTTAAGAGTTTCTCTGTAAGTGATAAAATCCAAAAGTTGTGTGAACTCAAAGGATTGGAGTCGATTACCACAAAAATTGGATTCAAATACATTTGTGAGTACATGGTTACCGAAGATGTGTTGATAGGTGCTGAAGAAAGTGGAGGTATAGCAATCAAAGGACACATTCCAGAACGCGATGGCGTTTGGATGGGTTTGGTCTTGATGGAATACATGGCAAAAACTGGTAAGTCAGTATCAGAGTTGATCCAAGACATGTATGCCAAAGTAGGTTCTTTTGCTGTTGAGCGTTACGATTTGCACTTAACCAATGAATTGAAAGAAAGTATTATAGTCAAATGTAAATCAAGAAGTTATGATTCATTCGGTCCTTATAAAGTCGTTGATGTAGAGGATGTAGATGGATATAAATTCCGACTTGACAATGGATCATGGGTTATGATACGTCCAAGTGGTACTGAACCTGTTTTGAGGGTGTATTCAGAATCCACGGATTCCGCTTCGTCGTTCGCAATTCTTGATGCCACCAAGGCTTCAATATTGGGATAATTAACTACCATGACAGAGAATAAGCCACTTCAAGTCAATATTCGAGATGTTATCGCATCAAAGAATCCCAAGATTTTGAAATGGATACCTGGTTTTTTCATCAATTGGTTTGAGCGTTTTGTTCATCAGAAAGAGTTAAACGCAATCATGCGCAATCATCACAACGAGGTTGGGATTGAATTTGCAACAAGTGTAGTGAAAGAGTTGGGTGCAAAAGTCAATGTAGTTAACATCGAAAATATCCCTACCACAGGCAAGTGTGTTTTGGTCGCAAATCACCCAATGGCTGGTTTGGATTCGCTATGTTTATTCAGTTCCGTAGGCCAAGTTAGAAGTGATATAATGCTTATTGCCAATGATGTACTATCAAACATACCCCCATTCAGTCGTCATTTTGTTCCGGTGAATAAATTAGGTAAATCACCTAAAGAATCATTGATTCGCATTGACAATGCATATGGAGCAGGTGGTATGATGATGGTTTTCCCGGCGGGCCTTTGCTCTAGAAAAATCAATGGGAAAATTGTAGACTTGGAATGGCAAAAGAGTTTTTTGATGAAAGCCATTCAGTATGATCTGCAAATTATTCCTGTTCATATCAATGGCGCCAATTCAAATCGCTTTTATCGAATCGCAAATTGGAGGAAATTTCTTGGAATCAAATTCAATATTGAAATGATGACGTTGGCAGATGAATTGTTCAAGCAAAAGGACAAGGAATTGACAATTACGATTGGCAAGCCTTTCTCACCTTCAATTTTCAAGAAGCAAAATGCCATGGACGATGCGCAAAGAATTAAAGCGCATGTGTACGAATTGTCTCGGAATCCATCCGCGATCTTCTCTAGTTGATAGAAACAATCTCAATAAATTGATTATTTTTACGGCTTTAGTGACAACAAAATGATAGAAAATTTGATTGAACCCATACCTACAGCTCAGTTAATAAAGGAGCTTACTAGGGATATTTATATAAGGCCTACGAATAATGCGTCCAATGAAATTTATATTTTCAAAGGAGATGAAAAGCCCCATTTGATGGCAGAAGTGGGTCGCTTGCGCGAATTGACATTTAGAGCTGCTGGTGGCGGGACGGGAAAATCAATTGATATTGATCAATTCGATTCAGGACCTTGCAGTTATAGTCAGTTAATAGTTTGGGATCCTATTGAAAAACAATTGGTTGGAGGCTATCGATTTGTTATGGTGCCAGAAACCAAAGATTCTCAAGGACATTTTATTTTATCAACCTCTGAGATTTTTAATTATTCTGAACTATTGAAAGAAAAATACTTCCCATTTGCGATAGAACTAGGTAGAAGCTTTGTTCAACCCGAATACCAGCCTAGCTTGGGAAGTCGCAAGGGCCTATTTAGTTTAGATAATTTGTGGGATGGTTTGGGCGCGATGGTGGTTATGAATACTGAATATAAGTATTTCTTTGGAAAAATCACGATGTATACTGACTTCAACAAAGAAGCGCGCGACTTGATTTTGAGTTTTATGGATCATTATTTCCCTGATACAGAGAACTTAGTAAGTATCCCATCTCCAATTCTTAGAGAATTTGATTGTATTGAGTTTTTAAATGATTTACAAGGATTAGAATTTAAGGAAGGGCATAAATTACTGAATTTAAAAGTTCGTGAATTAGGCGAAAACATCCCTCCACTATTCAATAGCTACATGAATTTAAGTCCAACTATGAGAACTTTTGGGACAGCAATCAATCACCACTTCGGCGATGTTGAGGAAACGGGTATTATGGTTACAATTGCTGACATATACGATCAAAAGAAAGATCGACATGTGAATTCTTACATAGAATACTTGAAGTCATTGACTTAATTCCACTGTTGGAGTGTTAAAAAAGAACTCGGGATCTTTGTTTTTCAGAGCGCAATAAAGTGGCAATTACTTTACAAACTTTCCCGACATTTGGGTGATGCCTTGAAGATCTTCAATTTTTATTATGTATACCCCTGATGTAAAGTCTGAAATGTCTATTTTTTCTTTTTCAATCGTCAATTTTTTATTATACATGATTTGACCATTGCAGTTATATATCGAAATCATATCAGCGCTTGGATTTTTGATGTTTGATACAACGAGCTGTTGATCCCCATTTACAAAATAAACCCACCCTTGATTCAATTGCTGCTTGGGAATATTGGCGTATTGGTCAATAATTTTCAATGTCTCAAACGCATCCACTTTGCCATAACCGCTATTTCCATTAGAATCGTTCGTGGTGAATTGGTCCTTTCTGGCAGTAAGTCGCCATAGATTTCTGATTTCTAACGGTGTAAGCCATTCGTTGGCTTGTAAATAAAGCGCTACGATTCCAGTTGTATGAGGCGCGGCCATCGACGTTCCTGAAAACATCGCCCAGTAAACATCGTTTCCATTGTACTGCGTTTTGTACATCAATTCATTGTTCAACCAACCTGGAACCTGTCTGCGATGCAATGCTGATGTTATACTTTGGCCAGGGGCAATAATATCGGGCTTGATTCTACCATTTGGGTGTGTCAAACTCTTTGGCATAGGTCCTCTACTACTAAATCCAGCAATATCCCCTACTATATTCCACGGCTGATTAAAGTACTCGCCTTTATAATTAGTCCATTCGTTTCTGTTTATATAAGCCCCAGCTGTCAACGTATGCGTTCCTGATCCCCCGTTTTCCCCTACCGATCCTTCCGGAGTACCCTCTATGAATTTCTTACCAAAACTCTGAGCTTTATGACCTTTCCAAAAATGACCTGATGTCCAGCGGTATGCTTGTCCAGAATTCCAAGCATTGAATTCCCCGCTGCTAGTCACACCCAATCTGATATAGCCATTGTAAGGCCTATTGTGTTCTGCAATCACCAAGAAATTGGACTTTCCGTTGAATGGATAGTTCTGCTCCGTGATGACAATACTGAGCGTGTCTTTTCCTTTGACATAAATCGATTTGTAAGCTCCACAATTCACACAATCACCTGCCAAATTCCAAGGAGTGCTGATAATTGTATTGCCAAAAGTATCGACCAGGTTTAGCTGAATTTTTAACTTATCACCGGTGCCATTGGCAATCCCGCCCCAAATATCCATGTAAATATTTTCATGGGGATAGTCTTTACGATTGTTATCAACCGCCAATGTGTATGCTGTATCGCCATTCAAAGTTTGATGCACATGCATTTGATTTCTACCATCATTGCCAGCAGCACCTACTATGATTCTACCTGGCCCAGTAATCGCTTTCACGGATCGATCGAAAAGTGAAGTGCCATCATGAGGGCCAGTATGCATTCCCCAGCTCAAATTGCAAACACTAGGCTTGTTATGAATTTCGGCGTATTTAAAGACATAATTATATCCGTCAATGATGGTTGGGTTTGCGACAACATAATCGCCCAAACCACTTCCCCCGAGAGTATCATTGGCATATTTAATTCCTACCATCACGATATCTGATTGTGGCGCCATTCCCCGATAACTCAAATTGGGAGAACCCAACCCAGAACCAGCGGCGATGCCAGCAACATGAGTGCCGTGTGCCCCATCATCGTCGACGGCTGAAGCAATGCTCAATGAATCTGAATACTCAGTACCGTAGCTAAATAATGAAGGTGCACTCCCAGACTTCTGTTGATTCCAAAACCGTTGAATTCTATACGTTTTTCCGTCGGGGCTATAAAAAGTAGGATGATCTGTCTGAAAACCGATGTCAACGATCCCAACAACAACACCATTTCCAGTATAGTTCTGTGACAAACCATTGGTGATGCCATCTTCGGCTTTGTCGACCCTGCTATGAATCCTAGCAGTATCGTTTAACGGTTTGGGGCTATTTAATTTTGATGAGACGTCTAAATAAATCAATCCAGGATGCTCGATGATTTGATTCCAACTTTCGGAGGTGAATACAAGATGAGCAATCCGATAATTCGCGTTTTCTGGATCGATGAAACTACTTTTTATCAAATCAGCATTATCAGCGATAAAAGATTCTCTAACAAGGACTTGGGCGTGATATGATCCGTCAAATTTGGGAATTAATTGATTTCTCAACTCGGGATTGGTGAATATTTGTGCGGTTGGACTCAGGATTTGATTGAGTCGAGATGTGGGAACTGTCAACATCGAGTTTACTAAAGAAATTTCTCTATTACGCTGATTAGATTCAGATTGGGCTGTCACTTGAACAATTGTGCCTACATTTAAAACAATGAGTAGAAATTTCAGCTTCATTTTCTGCATAAACAAAGGTAACGAGATAGATTATAACTTTGTGGAATGGATTTATCGTGGTTAGAGCGCACAGAGCTCATCATTGGCAAAGAATCGTTGGAGAAATTGGCGAATAGTAAAGTACTAATTGTAGGACTTGGGGGCGTTGGAAGTTTTGCGGCAGAATTTATTGCAAGAGCTGGAATTGGTGATTTAACAATCATCGATGGTGATATTGTGGATGTTACCAATAAGAACCGACAGTTGCCGGCGTTAACAAGTACCATAGGGATGAAAAAGGCAGATTTGATGGCCGCCAGAATTAAAGACATCAATCCTGGAGTGAAACTAAAGGTGATAGACACTTTTCAACGCCCTGAGCATACAGAAGAATTGGTATCATCGGAAAAATATGATTATGTTATGGATTGCATTGATTCTGTTACACCAAAGGTTTTTTTGATAAAAACATGTATTGAAAAAGGTCAACGATTGATTTCTAGTATGGGTGCCGGAGGCAAAATGGATGCATCGTCGGTTATGGTGGCGGACATCGCAGAGACTTTTAACGACCCTTTCGCAAGGTTGGTTAGAAAAAGATTACATAAGTATGGCATATATAAGGGCTTCAAATCTGTGTTCAATACAGAATTGGTGCACAGGGACTCGCTTAAGCTCACTGATGGTAGTAATTTCAAAAGGTCGTTTTATGGCACAATTTCCTATATGCCGGCCCTTTTTGGTTTGAGAATGGCAGCGGAAGTGATAGAAGACTTGATTTGATTTTTTGAGAATTCAAATCGCGGACATATATTTGGAAACATGATTATGAAAAAAGCACTCTTAACATTATCGGCTGCGGCTTTATTGTTTATTACAGGATGTGATCCTGGTTCAAAGTCAAATAGCAATGCTATTGACATCAGCGGAAAGACAAAACAGGAAGTATTTATGCTTCATTCGTGGGAGTTGAGCTCTTGGTTAGATAGTTCATCTCAGGATCAAATTGAGAATATTGAAGCTTGTGCGAAAGATGATTTTTATACATTTAACAGCACATCGCAAGTCCAAGTAAACCGCAATACGATTAAATGTACTGCCGGAGAAGCGAATGATGTATTTCCTTGGAGTATGACCGACCCCAATTCAACTAAGGTTACAATGTTTACTTACACTTGGGACATTGCCTCAATGACGGGTGAGCAGGTTGTTTTACGTCGTAAATACTTATTCAATATCGGAGGAACTACAGTGGATATGTTCTCTAAGGTGGTAATGAAAAAGCACTAATGAATTGATTTAACACCGTCTTTGGCGAGTTCCAAAGCGGGGTTTATTGAAAGAGCGGTTTTGTACGAAAGCAAAGCCGCTTTTTTGTTGCCCAATTTTTCTTGATTGTATCCAATTAAACAATGTGCATTGGCATTATTCTCATTTAAATCAAGGGTTTTATTGCACCAATCGATGGATTCTTCGTAGTTATCAAAAAGAGACTGAATAACAGCAATGTTGTAATGCGCTAAGATGTGATTGGGGTTTACTTTGATTGCCCTATCGTAATATTCGATGGCTACAGCGTATTTTTCTTTTTGCTGCATCACCAATGCATAAGTATAAAGCGCCTCATCATTAAACTCATTCATTCTAACCGCTTTTGATGCCCATTGCTCTGTCATTGGATCATGGCTTTGATACAAGAACAGTGTCTTTTGCATCACGGCATTAAAATTCTCCGGATTTTTCAGAAGGGCATTTTCGATAACTTTCTGGGCAGAAGAGGTGTCTTTTTGCTCTTTGAAAGCGATCGACATCAAAACATAGGCGTTATCGGAGAAATCTGTTTGGTCTGTTAATGGTTTCAGCAAGTCGATGGATTTATCATATTCCTGCCTTGCCAAATAGTATTTAGCCAACAAAAACGACGCTTCCGGATAGTCGGATTTGATTTTTATGGCTTGAATTAAATGCTCTTTGGTTTTGTTTGAGTTTGTAGAATCCATTGAGATCAATGATTCTGCACATTTGTAGTGATACAAGGATTGATTTGGATTGATTGAGATTGCTGTTTCAAAATCTAAGACTGCATCATTGTATTTTTTTTCAAAATAGAATGTATTAGCACGTTTGTAATACAATTCAGCATCATTTGGATGGCTGTTGATTTTCAACGAAATAGCTCGAATTTCTTCCGAAAAAGTTGTGTCAGTTTCACTAATGAATCGGCCGGAATTTCGGTTGCTGTTACAAGAAAGAACAGCGATTAGAACGATTGATAAAACAATCTGCTTCATTTGTGCTCGGGACGGGAATCGAACCCGTACTCTCATTACTGAAAACAGGATTTTAAGTCCTGCGCGTCTACCTATTCCGCCACCCGAGCTGTACTGCAAAGATAGAAAATTACCGACAATTATTTAACAATTTCGTGAATAGAAAAGTTGATGATTTGTAATGCCTCATCAATTTGGTTGGCATTAATCGTTAGAGGAGGTGCGAATCGAATGGTGTGCGTATGTGTTTGTTTGGCCAGTAATCCATTTGATTTCAAAACGATACATACATCATATGCGGTTTTTCCATTGCCAAACGGATTAATATCGATCGCATTTAATAAGCCTTTTCCTCTTACGCTCTTTACGATGGGAGACTTAATTTCTTTGAGTCCTTTTCTGAAACGATCACCCATTTCCGAGGCGTTTCGTGGCAAAGATTCTTCCACAAGAACTTCCAAAGCGGCTTTAGCGACAGCACAGGCTAGCGGATTTCCACCAAAAGTAGAGCCATGTTGACCTGGGTGCAATACGCCCATGATCTCATTTGAGGCCAAAACGGCACTTACGGGAAAAACTCCACCGCCTAAGGCCTTACCCAAGATTAAAATATCGGGCTTCACGTTTGCGTGATCACAACAAAGCATAGCTCCGGTCCTACCCAATCCTGTTTGTACTTCATCTGCTATCCAAAGCACATTGTATTTGGTACAGAGCATTCTAACTTGTTTTAAGTAGTCCTCGCTTGGCATAATCACCCCGGCTTCTCCCTGAATGGGTTCTACCATAAATGCGGCGACATTGGTGTCTTGGAATGCGGCTTCTAAAGACATTATGTTATTGTATTCTACAATTTCAAATCCTGGAACGAAAGGTCCAAAATCTGAATAGCTATCCGCATCTTGTGATGTTGAAATGGCGGCGATGGTTCTTCCCCAAAAATTCCCTGATGCAAAAATTACTTTGGCTTGATTTGTTGGAATACCCTTTACCGTATAACCCCACTTTCTCGCCAGCTTAACGGCAGTTTCCCCCCCTTCTACGCCTGTATTCATTGGTAATACGCGATCATAACCCAAGAGATTTGTAATGTATTGTTCAAAAGGTCCGAGCTGGTCGTTATGAAATGCCCTACTTGTAAGAGTTAATTTCTTGCTTTGGACATTTAGGGCTTCGATGATTTTGGGATGACAATGTCCTTGATTGACAGCGGAATAGGCCGACAAGAAATCGAAGTACCGATTATTATCTACATCCCAAACGAAGATGCCTTCACCTCTATTCAGTACTACTGGTAATGGATGATAATTGTGTGCTCCGTATTTATCCTCAAGGGCAATGAAATCAGCGCTTTTATGGGTTCCCATATTACGAAGGTAGGTAAGAAAAATGATTTGTCTTTGCTATAAAACAATTGTATATTCGGATGTTTGTGAGGTCTAGGGTGTTAACATATAAGCGACAATTAAAGTCTTGTTTGGTCAAGATTTTATTCAGTATGGTGGTTTTTATTTTCTCTCATAGTTCAGGTTATTCCAAGTCTCATTCGATTGAATTGAGTTATGGTCGAATTCATTTAAACTTTATCTCATATGATTCCTCTGTTTATCGCAATAAACCTTTTGTTGATTCCATTTTTAGAATTGCCGAGATAAATTTTCAAGACTTGGAGGTTTTGCTGGGATATAAGTCCGGATTGCAATATACAGCTACCATTTACAGCGACATAAATGACTATCATAGTGCCCTAAAGCAAAATTCTGCTTGGCTTGAGAGAATTTCTGGAACAGTCCAATATTCTCAAGAATATAATTATCCGATTTATGTGAATTCATCTTTTGAGCAAATAAAATCACAGTTTGTTTATACCCTCTCACATTTTGTTTTCCATGAATTTTTATTGGGTATTAGTGTGCGTCAAAAACTAAGTCAAACCGGCTTTCATACAATGCCCAATTGGTTTTTGCAAGGTCTAGGATCCTATTTGGCCGCTGGTTGGAATGCGAATTCCGCAGATGAATATTCATTTTATGAAAGCAAAGGTGGTTTCAAGTCTCCAAACCAGATTGTTCCAATGGGAGCTCAAGTATACGGTAAGAAGATTTGGCGTGATTTATTCCAAACCTATGGGAAATCAGTTGTTTCAACGATGATGTTCGTACTTAAATACACCGGAAATGCTGAATCCGCCATTGAGTATGTAACGGGAAAATCATTTAATATTTGGAATAATGAGCGAATTATGGGTCAACAACATTCCTTGGAGACATCCACTACAACCGAAATTGATTTGCCTTTGAAGTATCGTACAATCCCAATTAGTAAGATCACAAAGCACAATGATAACCTAGTAATTCATTGGTTTAGCCCAGGATTGGTTAAAATATCTCTATATAATTCCATATCGCACAAAGTTGTTGATTTGGTGAATTATGAATACCCTGTATTATTTAATGAGTTAGACTTTCAGCCGTTAAAATTGGTTGGATTCTTGAGCGATCAGAATTGTTTGCCCAATCCAGTCTATGCTGCAACTACACTAATCTCTATAGAGTTAATGCTAGACCACAAACGAACATTAGTGTTTATCGATAGTTTGGGAAAAATACTTCAATGTGTGGATTTGGGTCGGGAGAAAATATATCCCCTAAATTCTTCACTAACGATTGATTACAAGAGTAAACTGTCAGAACATAATCATCAGAAAATGATCAACCTAACCCATAGTTACACTGCGGTTGGACATCAAATGGGTGAGAATAATATGATTAAAACTCAGTTTTTTTTTGGTGAAGATTTTTCAACTACGTTCCACAAAACTGGTATTACATTAAAACAGTTTCTGAATCAAGGATTTGCTCATTTTTATTACGTTCATCGTCCATCGAGTGTGAATGACCCAATTCCATCAAAAGTAGTGAACGTCGAAAAATTGCCAACGGAACGCCTCGATTTTGCAAATGAGCCGAAAGATTCAATTTATTACGCAATTGACCTTCAAAAAATCGAAAAAGATCGTTGGGTAATGTTGTTTAATCAATTGGATGGCGCGGTTACAAAGACACTTCGGGCTGATACTTTGCTGGAAAAACCTATCGTTCGTGGATTAGTTATTGAAGGACAAGGCCAGTTAAGTTATGTCCAAAGCGAGGGCGAGGTTTGGCGATTGCGATTTTATCATTTCAAGGACAATTCTGATTATCGTTGGCAATCGGAAGTGAAATATAGTTTTTATTCTCAATCACGGGTGGATGGAATGGATAACATTATTGAATCGAGCTTTGGCAGCTCGTTAACCTCAGTGCGTACCTTGGACCCTGCTAAGGAATCTTTGCGTGAATTAGAATTGCTGGCCAAAAACGATGGTATTGGTAATCTTAATAAATTGGCATCGCCATTGAAAAGACTAATGAAATCTGAGGATATTGACACCACTATTAGCACTTGGGAATATTTGGTAGCATTTCCCAAAAGGAATTGGCATTCAGCACTCGAAAATGAAAAATTTAATCATTACAGCGGAAAATATGATAGTTCAGTCGCAAGAAATACTTTTTATTTAAGTCATGGCGGATTATTTTTTGGCAATGGTGATTATTCTCAATTATCGTATTTAAATGAGATTAGCCCCCATTTGCTTTACAATCAGCCATTTACTCCAGAAATGCGTTTTTATTTAATGGATAAAAATCACAGTTACCGCTTATCGTTTGGCGTCCTATCAAATATCGCCATGAATCGATTGGGGCTGCGATTGAATCAATCATTTAATTGGGGACGATATCAAATAGATCAGCAATTGCTTCTGCGCAATCGAACATTTAATATAAATGAGATGGCACTGAAGAAAAACGCGACAAATTTTTTCAGTGTATTGATACGAAGAAATTGGGTTTCAAATTTCACACTGTCGTCTGGAGTTCAAGTTACAGAAGATTCATATTTTGACAAAGTTGTTAATCCTGGATTTACATCGTTCAAAAATTATAAATTTCAAACGGCGGGAATGGTTTTTGGCCTCGACTGGAATAATCGTCAGAAATCGGTGAGACGGGAATATTCATGGCACATTTTATTGAGTTCTACCATCAAAATCAACCGGATAAATACTGCCAAAATCATACCAAATAGAGTTAATGTCGATGGTAATAGTAAGGGTAATTCCTACTTGTATCAGATCACCTTAAATATTAATAAACAATTGGTTAGAGGGTTTTACTTAAACTCTATAATGATGGCTAATAAATCTGCGGGGAATGTATTGACCTTATTTTGGGTAGGTGGATCTGAAGGTTGGATTTCTAAAGATATTTGGCAAACGGGTATCTCTTCAGAATATTCAAATAGTAAATATCTCTACCGCGCCAATGGCGGATTTGTTCGAGGTTTTTTCTTGGGTGATCGAATTGGTACAGGATCAATATCAATCCAAAATGAAATCCAATGGCAGCCAGTTAAGCAATTTGGAAAAAAAATCATCAAGCAGAATTTTTATGAGTCGCTCAGTTTTTATGGATTTTTAGATATTGGAACGGCTTTTATAGGTAATTCACCCGCCAATCCCACCAATCCGTTTAATACTGTTTTAATTACTACGCCAAACTATTTGATGTCCGTGACTTCAAAGCGCAATCCTTATTTGATTGGTACAGGTCTAGGAGTTAGTACAAATGTACTTCGAACGCCAATACGCTATGAATTGGCTTTTGGTTTAAAAGAAGGCAAATTGAATACTCCAATCCAACAAGTTTGTATGTCGTGGTTTTTTTAATTAAATACTCGAGAAATGATGTGTGGAAATAGCCAATTTGTGTTTATTTTGCAGATAATATATACACCATGAGTTTTTTCAGTTTTCTAACCCAGGAACTTGCCATCGATTTAGGCACAGCGAACACACTTATCATTCATAAAGACAAGGTGGTCGTTGATGAGCCTAGTATCATCGCAATTGAACGAAATACAGGCAATGTAATTGCCATTGGCAAAGATGCGATGCAGATGTTTGGCAAGGAAAATGAGGGAATTAAGACAATTCGACCTTTGAAGGATGGTGTTATTGCTGATTTCCAAGCGGCGGAGCACATGATTCGGGGGATGATTAAGATGATGAATCAGAAACAGCGTTGGATTTCACCTCAGCTGAAAATGGTTATCTGTATCCCATCTGGCATCACTGAAGTAGAGAAAAGAGCGGTAAAGGATAGTGCGGAGCGCAGTGGAGCTAAGGAAGTGTATTTGATTCACGAACCAATGGCAGCGGCAGTTGGAATTGGAATTGATGTAACCCAGCCTCAAGGCAATATGATTGTAGATATCGGTGGTGGTACCACTGAAATTGCAATTATTGCATTGGGAGGTATTGTTTGCGACGAGAGTATTCGCGTCGCAGGAGACGAATTCAACCTAGATATTTTGGAATACATGCGCAGAGAGCACAATTTATTGATTGGCGAGCGTACTGCGGAGAAAATTAAAATTCATATTGGTTCGGCGTTACAAGAATTGGATACCCCACCTGAGGATTATGCGGTGTTTGGTAGAGATTTGATGACAGGCATCCCAAAACAAATTATCGTTAGTTACAGTGAAATTGCCAGAGCACTTGATAAGAGTATCATGAAAGTGGAAGAAGCCGTTTTGCGTGCATTGGAACAATCACCCCCAGAATTGAGTGCAGATATTTTAACCAATGGTATTTGGTTAACAGGCGGAGGCGCTTTATTAAGAGGGCTGGATAAGCGCATTGCTGCCAAAACGAAATTAAAGGTTCATATTGCTGAAGACCCACTCCGTGCCGTTGTTCGTGGTACAGGTACTGCCTTAAAGAACATCGGTCGTTTCAAGTTTTTAATGACCGCCTAATTTTAGTCAATCATGTTGGTGATATTCCGTTGGATACGGAATCAAGCATACCCCCTACTCTATGTTTTACTGCTGTTAAGTGCGGTGACTCAGATTTTTAGGTATCATTTTTACCAGCATAGTATTTATTTTGGGCATGCTCTGGGCATTCATCGAAGTATGGATGAATGGCGATCTGGCATCACGAGTTATTTCAAATTGCGGACAACCAACGAGCAGTTATTAGGCGAGAATAGTATGCTTCGGAATCAATTGAATTGGAATCTGACGAGCAACTCCCCCAAAGGAGCGATTACTTACACTGATACTTTTACCAAAAGCCTAATAAAGTATGAATATATTCATGCCCGTGTTATTCGAAATTCCGTAAACGAGCAGAATAATTTCATTATTTTGGATCGTGGGTACAAGGATGGAATCAAAAAGCACATGTCAGTTATTTGCCCAATGGGGATTGTTGGCGTTGTGGTAGAATCCGCCGCTCATTACTCCTTGGTTATGTCAGTCCTTAATTCGAAATTCGAAATCACCCCTTATTTCTATAATCTCAAAATTAGTCAAGGTGTAATTTCGTGGAACGGAGAGGATCCCAACTTTGTGGAACTAGAAGAGGTAAATCGATTTGTGAAATTGAAAAATGGTATGAAACTCTATACCAGTAATTATTCTCTTCTATTTCCTGCTGGAATTCCCATTGGTACCATTGCAAAATCAGAATCGAATTTAAAATCCAACTTTTATAGTATCAAAGTGAAATTGGCTACGGATTTTAGTCAATTAGACGTAGTTACAGTGGTGAAAAATATTCATCAAAATGAATTGGACGTACTAAATTCAATCATACCGACAGTAGAAGGAGGCGCAAATGATTGAGGTAGTGAGATATATTTTGGGCGGGTTGTTTTTTGCCCTCATTCAGACGCTTATTTTCAAGGAGGTAAACATTGCTTGGTGGATTAAGCCGATGCCTTACGTTTATTTGATGTTAATCCTCCCCCTTTCCACCAATCGATTTGGGGTGCTGATCGGAGCATTCTTCTTTGGCTTAACCATCGATGCCTTTGGCGGAAGTTTGGGTATGCATACAGCGGCATGTGTAACAACGGTATTTGTAAAAAACTACATCGATTTATATTTTCTGGATGAAAACTCCATGCAATTACAGGGCATGAGATATATGCAAATCGATTATAAAGGGTGGCAGTGGTATGGGATTTACTCCTTTTCCATCCTCTTTATACATCATTTAGTGTTTTTCATATTTGATTATTTCAGTTGGTCAGCATTGTTTACAATCCTTTTTGTCTCCGTTTGTAGCGCCATCGCGTCACTGTTTTTTATCCAATTATTCCGTTTGCTCTTAGGGCATAAATAATCATTATGGAAAAAGGCAGTAAACGACAGGTTGTTTATATCGGATTGATTGTATTCGTATTTATCGTCTATTCTCTTAAACTGGCAAGTATTCAGTTGGGTGAGGTGCCTTACAAAAAGATGGCTATCAACAACGCTTTGAATAAAATTACACTATATCCTTCGCGAAGTAATATTTTTGATCGAAAAGGTAAATTGATGGTTTATAGTACACAGATGTACGATTTATCGTCGTTTCCCTATGAAATAATGAAACTAGATACTGGATTGCTATGTTCGATATTAGAGATTGATTTACCCACAGTTCGACATTTGATTTTGGATGCTAGGATCCGGGCCAAGAAGCGACAGAAGAATAATTCATTTAATAACAGCGCCCTTTTCTATGCCAATTTGAGTAACAAGCAATTCACTTTATTACGGGAAAATATTTATAGACTACCTGGTTTTTATATAGAATCTAGGACGGATCGACAGTTTGCAACGACATCAGCGCCGCATGCTTTAGGGTATTTGGGTGAGGCGGATGAGTCTTTGATTGAATTGGATGGATATAATCAGCCAGGTGATTTGGTTGGTATTACAGGTATAGAGCGTTTTTATGAAAAGCAAATTCGTGGAATTAAGGGTGTAAAAACAGTTTGGCAGGATCGCACTTATACGGAGCGCGGTGTTGTGAAAGATACCCAATTCAATTATCCGTCGACCGCAGGCCCTGATGTGATTAGCTCATTGGATTTTGACTTGCAGGAATATGGTCGTTTGTTGTTGAATGGCAAAAAAGGGAGTATCGTAGCAATTGAACCCACTACAGGTGAGGTAATAGCATTTATCAACAATCCCGATTACGACCCCAATACGATGGTTGGTAGAGAGAGAGCGAAAACGTTTAAAGCGCTGTTGAGGGATGATCAAAAGCCTTTGTATAATCGAGCGGTGAAGGGTGTTTATCCTCCAGGGTCCACCTTTAAAACAGTGATGGCCTTGATCGCTATGCAAGAAGGTGTCCTAACCCCTGAAACTACACATGGTTGTGGTGGCGGTTATCGACTTGGAAGTATTCGTGTGGGGTGCCACGCTCACGGTGGTCCTCTGGATTTGCGCGGTTCAATTAGAATATCTTGCAATAGTTATTATTGTCAGGTTTTTAGAGACATTATCGATAATCCTAAATATGGTGATGTTAAAATAGGTTATGCTGCACTGGAAAAGCATTTGCGTTCGTTTGGCTTAGGTAGTCAGCTGAATATCGATTTATTGGGCGAATCAAGGGGTAATATTCCTTCCGTGGCTCAATTAAATCGAAGACATGGTGATCGATGGAAAAGTAGTACAGTAATTTCCTTAAGTATCGGACAGGGCGAGATATTATTGACACCCTTACAAATTTGTAATGTTGCCGTTATTATGGCCAACAGAGGATGGTATTACGCGCCTCACTTAGTAAAAAAAATCGATGGATTTAATGATACTTCATGGGATCGCAAGTATCGTATCAAGAAGTTTACTTCAATTAACCCAACCTACTTTGCTACTATTATCGATGGCATGAGCGATGTTACCAAACCAGGAGGTACAGCCAATGGTACTGGAATTAACGACATCGAAATTTGTGCTAAGACTGGCACCGCGCAGAATCCTCATGGTAAAGATCACTCTATTTACATGGCATTTGCACCCAAAGACAATCCCAAAATAGCCATCGCGGTGTTGGTTGAAAACGGTGGATTTGGCGCAACTTGGGCTGCACCGATTGCAAACTTGATGATAGAAAAATATCTAAAGCCCGGCGCAGAAACTTCCAAACCCGCAATGGAAGAACGCATCAAAACCAGTGTAATCAAATAGTGAACCGTGAAATATTCGCCACTAAATAACAATACTCAGGAGAAAATCGACGGGTTATCGATCTTTCTGTTTATAGTTTTGGTTATTATTGGTTTTTTGAGCATCAGCTCGGCGACATCAGAAGTCAATCAAGAGTTTTATTCCCTATCTCCTATCGCAATTAAGCAATTGATTTGGATTGGCGGATCCGTAGTAATCATTTTTACGATTCTCTATTCTAATGTCGTGGTGATTGATTATTTCACCTACGGATTCTATGCTTTTGCTATTTTACTGAATATTGCGGTTTTGTTTCTAGGTCGAGAAGTTTCAGGTGCAAAGTCTTGGTTTGGATTTGGCGGAATTGGTATTCAACCAAGCGAGTTTGCAAAAGTCGCTACAGCTATGGCACTGGCGAAATATTTAGGAACCTACGGCATTCGTTTCCAAGGAGCCAGAAACATCGCAATTTGCTTGTTTATTTTCCTCCTCCCTATGGCGATTATTCTGATTCAGAACGATACGGGTAGCGCCTTGGTATTTTTGTCGTTTTTCCTAGTTTTATACAGAGAAGGTTTACCTGGATTTATTTTAATATCAGCAGTATGGTTGATGTTTCTAGCCATTTGCAGAATTGTAAGTGAAGCTACTGGAATATCGAGTTATTACGGATACGGACTGCTTTTAGGTATCGGAAGCATTATGGTGTTTTTTGCCCGTAAGGATAAAGGTATTAGTACACTGATTACAGTTATTGCCGTGGTGTCTGCGGCTTTTTATACGATCGTAGGAACCGTATATTCAAGTATTCTTCAACCCTATCAAAGAGATCGCATTGAATTGGTTCTTGGATTAAAATCAGATGACCGTGGTTTGGGCTTCAATTTACGTCAATCTAAGATTGCCATCGGCGCTGGAGAATTGTGGGGACGTGGCTACTTAAAAGGAACCCAAACGAAAATGGGATTCGTCCCTGAACAACATACAGATTTTATTTTCGACACAATCGGAGAAGAATGGGGATTTGTGGGCGCAACCGTATTTCTTCTGATATTCTGTGGCTTGCTTACGAGAATTGTGATTTTAGCGGAGCGACAATCGACCACATTTGGAAGGGTTTTGGGCTATTCGCTGGCATGTGTCTTGTTCTTCCACCTTTCGATAAATATCGGCATGACAATCGGTTTGGTCCCAACAATTGGTATCCCTCTCCCATTTATTTCATTTGGAGGAAGTAGTTTGTGGGCCTTTACCTTGTTTTTATTTACCTTTTTGAGGGTAGATCAGGTAAGAAAGTAAATCGATAAATCATTAATATTGTAGGAATAAATTATGAATAAGTTTCACTGGTGTGGCTTTTCGCTATTGGGTATAATGGCGATGTCTATGATGGTTTCCTGTGGGAAATCTTCAGATGAAAATGTAGATAAGCTTTTCGAAAAAATGGAATCTGATGTCACAGGCATTGATTTCGTGAATATGGTGCCTGAAAACGACACGTTGAATCAGTTTATTTACCATTACTTATATAATGGTAGCGGCGTTGCCATTGGCGATATCAATAACGATGGTCTAAACGACTTGTATTTTACTGGGAATGAACAATCATCTCGCTTGTATTTAAACAAAGGAGATTTCAAGTTTGAAGACATCACAGAGAAAAGTGGTACCGGCACAAAGCAATGGATTAGCGGTGTCACGATGGTGGATGTCAACAATGATGGCTGGCTAGATATTTACGCTTGCTCATCGGGGCCATTAAAAGGCAAAGACTCGAAACGAAATCGACTGTTTTTGAATCAAAAAAATGAGACTTTTAAAGAGGTAAGTGCCCAATGGGGTGTGGATGATGCAGGAAATGCAACGTGTGCCACTTTCTTTGATTATGATAACGATGGGGATTTAGATTTTTACTTAGGTAATCATGCCGATCAGTTCTTTTCCAATATCAATACGCCATTCACGCGTACTTTGAACATGACGGAATCAAGTCAGCAGCATTTTTATCGCAACGACGGAAACAAATTTACGGATGTCTCAAATAAAGCAGGTGTGGTAACCATGGGTTATTGCTTGAGCGCAGCCGCGGCAGACTACAACAATGATGGCTTCATGGACTTGTATGTTTGTAATGATTATCATGTACCCGATTGCTATTATATCAACAATGGAGATGGGACTTTTACCGACAAGTTTGATGAGTTCTTTAAACATTCTAGCACCAATTCTATGGGCTCGGATGTGGCTGATGTTAATAATGATGGCTGGAGTGATTTGATCACCGTTGATATGCTTTCTGAAAGTCCTAGACGCTATATGAGCCTAATGGGACCAAAGGATTATGATTATACAATGGTCGGCATCAAAAACGGGTACAAGCACCAGTACATGAAAAACAACTTGCAAATGAATTTGGGTAATGGTCATTTTTCAGACCTCTCCTACTTATATGGAGTTGCTAAGTCTGATTGGAGTTGGAGTCCATTATTATCGGATTTCAACGATGATGGTTTCGTTGATCTGTTTATTTCTAATGGATATTACAGAGATGTAACCAATTTGGATTTCATTTTATATCAGTCACGATATGAACAGCAGCAAAAACAAGGACTAAATCATGAGCAATTGCTAAAAAAACTGCCATTTGAAAAGATTCAGAACTTCTTTTTTCTCAACAACGCAGGTCAAGGCTTTACCAATCGATCTTCTGATGTAGGATTAGACGATTTAAGTTCTAGTACGGGTTCTGCCATCGGCGATCTAGATGGCGATGGTCGCTTTGATCTAGTTGTATGTAACCAAGGCGAAAAACCCTTCATCTATAAGAATGTGAATACAAGTAACAATTATTTGAATGTCCGATGCCGAGGTGAAAAAAATCAAAACCATTTTGGGGTTGGCTGTCAACTAATTGTTGAGGATAGCGCGGGCAAAATCCGCAAATTCGAAATCCAACCCAGCAAAGGGTACCAAAGTTCATCGGAACACATGGTACATATCGGAATGGGCAATCAATCTTCATTGCAAAAACTTACCATTGTTTGGCCCAATGGTAGCTCTCAAGTCGTAACAGATATCAAAGCGAATCAAACGTTGACAGTAAAATCAACTGATGCCACAAGTAAGTTTAATTGGGTAAATTATAGTAATCACGACAAATCACTCTATTTCAGAGATAATGCGAGTGATTGGAGTTTCAATTTCGTTCATAAAGAACAAGAAAACCCTGATTTCAAGCGTGAACCCCTACTACCTCATAGGTATACAACCTTGGGTCCTGGAATGGCTTCTGCCGATGTTAATGGCGATGGCACAATAGATGTTTTTATTGGCGCTGCAAGAGAGAGCAGTGGATCCACCTTGATGCTGCAAGAAAATTCAGCGGGTGGCAAGTTGAGTCATGCAAAATCTCAGCCATGGAGGGCGTTAGATGTAGATGTGATGGGTGCTGTGTTTTTTGATGCCGATGGCGACAATGACCAGGATTTGTATGTTGCAGTGGGTGGATCTGAGTTCAGTTGGCCATCGAATAAATATGAACATAAACTATACACTAACGATGGCAAAGGAAATTTCACCGAATCCAAAGGTGCACTTCCTGGTGTGGTTAGTAGCGCAAGTTCCGTTACATCATCGGATTTTGATGGTGATGGCGATTTAGATCTTTTCGTAGCCGGTAGAATAATGCCAGGTAACTGGCCAGCATTGGGTGTGCGAAGCTATTTACTTCAAAATAACGGAGGAAAATTCAAAGATGTTACAACCGCGTTAGCGCCTGATTTAGAAAATGCGGGAATGATTTGTTCAGCCGTTTTCTCAGACTATAATGGCGATGGTAGACCAGATCTTGTTTTGGCCGGAGAATGGATGCCATTGATCTTTATGGAGAATACAGGCGGGAAATTCATCAATAAGACCGGGGATGTAGGTGATATGTCGTTGTCTGGTTGGATGAATAGTATTTTACCTGTTGACATCGATAACGACGGTGATATGGATTATATCGTAGGTAACAAAGGAAACAATAGCTTTATTCAGGCAAAGTCCGGCAGCCCTACCAAAGTGTATTGGGCAGATTTTGATGGCAATGGAAGTCAGGACGTGACGATGAGTTATTCTTATAATGGCGCCGACTACCCTATCTTCACGATGGATGAAATGGGAAAGGCATATCCATTTTTCATCAATAAGAAATTCACTACCTATGGCGATTTTGCAGGCAAAACGATGGATGAAATTTTTGGTGCCGAAGTGCTAAAACAGAACCAATTAACTGTCAATTACTTCTCGAGTTTTGTCGCCATAAATAACGGAGGAAAATTCAGTATGGTCGAACTTCCTATGTGGGCGCAGGCTGGTCCTTTGTTTGGAATGACGGCTTTTGATGTGGACGGGAATGGATTTGATGATATCATATGCACAGGAAACAATTACAATACGCGAGTACCTCATGGCAGAGACGATGCAATTCCATCCTTTGTGTTGATGAATAATGGTGGTAGTTTTGAGTATAAATCCGGAGCCCAATTGGGACTGTATAACCAAGGCGATGGCAAATCCTTAATCTCATTACCTACCAAGGGAAAAGCGGTTAGATTTATGATCGCCAATAACAATGGTCCCGCCAAAGGTTTTGAACTTCAAGGATCTGGCAAAACGGCAGCCATTGAATTCGTAAAAGCACCTTCCCTCGCGTCTTATGCTAAAGTTACTGTAAACGGTTCTATCAAGATGGTAAACCTCAATCAAGGACAAGGATATTTATCATCCCAAGCTCCCGGAGTCTATAAAACCAAAGGGGTTTCGAAGATTGAATTCTATAACTCTAATGGCAAACGAATCTAATCGAGGTAATTATTCGATAAAATTGCATTCTTCAATGAATTTCATTATTTTTGCGTCCTAATTTTAAGAAAATGGCTGTTACTAAACTCAAAAGAAAAGAAGCAAAAAACAGAAGCAGAATGACCAAGCGCGTTGATAACATCAAACGTTTAAAAATGGTTACGAACATTGCTTCTCCATACAAAGGCGTTTCAGGAATTATCTTGGAAGATCAAGAAAACCAATAAATGTCATTGTTTTAGATAGTTAAGGCACGCAACTTTGCGTGCCTTTTTTTATATATTTACATCTTAGAGTCATGAAAAAAATCTACCCTATTTTAACCATTGCCCTTATTTACCTAGCCACGTCTTGTGGTAAACCTGCTGAAAAAGAAAATAAAATCATTCACAACGACATTCTGACGACATGCAACCTCGCTATACAAAATGCGATTGTAGTTGATCACGTAGCTGCTCCAGTGGGTTCTAGACGTTATGTCTACGCTTCTATTGCTGCGTATGAGGCGCTTGTACCCTTCTATTCTGAATATCAAAGCGCAGCGCCCATGATGAATGGATTAAAGATGCCTCCATCCCCTGATACATCAAAAAGATACTGCCTGGATTTAGTGGCCTTGGCTGCACATACCTATGTCAGTCAAAAATTGGTCTATAAGGAAGATAGTATCATCAACTTTAGAAAACGTATGCTCGATGAATATAAATCTCAAATGTCGAACTCGATGTTTGAATCTTCCATCGCTTATGGTGATTCAGTGGGGAATCATATTGTAAAATGGTCAAAAAAGGATTCGTTTGCATATTATAGAGGACGTGAATTTTTCTTAACTCGTAATAAGCCCGGTTCTTGGGAGCCTACACCACCCGACTTCATGGAAGCCATCGAACCCAATTGGGGTAAAATTAGACCCGTATTGGTTAGGTCGGTCCGTGATTTCACTTGGGAACAACCCGAACCATTCTCAACCGATAAAAAGTCCCGTTTTTACCGTATTACCAAAGAGGTTTATGATACAGTAAATGCTAAAAATCCCGCCAACCTGCAAACTGCTTTGTATTGGGATGATAATCCGAATGCGTCGGTTCACTACGGACATGCTACCATAAACATTTTGAAGGTAAGTCCAGCCGGAC
>CANIZU010000004.1 GCA_947472115.1 Flavobacteriales bacterium
ACAAGAATATACACAAAAAAAGTGGTATTTGCAAACCGTGAGCCAGCGTTGGCGCCGCTATTCCCTCCAATCCATCCAACCTACAACCAATGTATCCCGGCATCCACAACATCCCAAAAACCTCCGAAGCCTGGTCCATCGTAGCACTCCGGAACCACACCAACGTCATCATGAAAAAGAACCCCGTTTTCACCGTCCGAAACCCATCCCACAAACGCCTGCGCAACGGCAACCGACCCTGGTGATCGTGAAAATGTCCGCCCACAAACTCCAACTTCTTGAAAACAAATCGATCAAACAAATACAAAAAACCCTGAGCCACCCCAAACGCGATCATCGTCCCGTTCGCCCCATGCCACAGCCCACTGGTGAAAAATACCAACATCGCCGCCAAAGCCAAAACCCACGGACCTCGCTTATTTCCGCCCACCGGAATAAAAATATAATCCCGAAACCAAGTACTTAACGAAATATGCCATCGCTGCCAAAATTCAGGTATGCTCTTGGCGATGAATGGCTTGTTGAAATTGTCCATCAAATGAATCCCAAACATCAACGCACTGCCCTGTGCCAACAACGAATACCCAAAGAAATCAGTATACACCTGAAACGTAAAATAGAAGGTCGCTAGCCAAGCCTCAGCCTGCGTGAACGACGTGTGATCCGAATAAAACGCATCCACCACCGAAGCCAAATTATCGGCCACCGCCACCTTCAAAAACAAACCGTAAATTACCAACCTCAACCCATTGCGAATGTCCTCCCAACGAGGCGAATATTCCGCAAACAACTGGGAATGCAACTTGCCAAAACGCTCGATCGGACCGGCAACCAACTGCGGAAAGAACGACACATACAACATAAATTTGGGCAAATTGTGCTCCGCCTTCTCCTGTCCGCGATACACATCCACCACATAGCTGATGCTCTGAAACGTATAAAAGGAAATCCCCGCCGGAATGGTGTATTTACCCAGTTCCACAATCCACGCCGTCGCGTTGTGATCGCTCATCCATCGCACCATCGCAGAATCGCCCAAGGCAAAGTCCAAGTACTTGAACATAAACAACATGGTGAGGTTACTGCCGATGCTAAACCACAGCCAAAACTTCTTCCAGCCCAGTGAACCATCCTGCTCCACCCGCATGCCACACCACCAGTCGATTACCGATGTAAGCATCATCAACCCAGCAAACTCAATCTTCCAATACCCGTAAAAAAAATAACTCGCCAGCAACAACCAAATCCAACGCTGCTTGGCTGGCAACACAAAATACGTGAGCCATACCAAAGGCAGGAAAAACCAATATATGACTGAGTTAAACAGCATCCGCGGTCGCGAATATACGCTATTGAATCATCAACTTGGACGAATAAACCGTGCCTTGTTTTGATGTAAACTGAATCCAGTACTGACCTTTAGCCAAATCTGCAACCGACAAGGATTCACCCGCCGCAATCGATTTTTGCAATACAACCCTACCCACGCAATCGATCACTGATACTACGCCACTCATCCCATCTTCATCCTTAAATCCAAGTTGGATAGAACTTTGCGCTGGATTTGGATAAACCTGCATCTGCCCTTTCGATACCAATTCTTCAGCGCCGGCACTTCCACCCAAAATCTGTTTGGCATAGGGATTTGCGATTTTCTTATCCGTATAAACGCGATACTCACCCGCCGCCAAGGTAACCACCATCGATGCACCGGAAACCTTAATGCTATCCCCAGTTAAATAATTATACCAATACCCAGTGCGGGCAAAACCTACCGAAGCACTGCTGGATGTAACATCAAAATTGCCTATCACAACCGTATTCATATTGCTGTGATTGAGGGTCAAAATTTTGTAATTCCCGCCACTGGAAAAATTGTAACTGTTGGGCGACGATACCTCGGTATAGTTTCCTTTTAGCTGCGCGATGGATGCGATTTTGAATTGATTTTTTCTACGAACCGCGTCAGATGTCCAATAGTCCCATCGAACGGGTTTATTTGCCAAACGACATGCGTCTTGAACCGTAACGCCATCTTCACACGTGTTGATGCTATAATCGTAAGCGAGCTCATCAAACTGCCAAATCATTTTTGGACCCGGCGTAGCAATTGCAAAGGCATAGGCCAAACCCACCCGAGGCACGTACACATTGGGATCCTTCACTGAATATCCCGTGGTAGAATTTCCAAAATTTTTGCACTTGTAACCCATTCTTTCCTCGTCGTGACTGGAGATATAACCCACCAAATTTCTCTGTCCAAAAGATCGTTTTTGTGCATCGATGCCATACCCAAAGTCGCTATTACTGAAACCCATTCCAGCCTCGTTGGCATTGAAATTCCCATTGCCCCAAAGCATCATTCCCTTGGCCGACAACGTCTGTTCCTCGTTGTTATCCGCGAAGTGCTCCATGATGCAATACGCACCGGGCGATTTCGACTGAACCCAATTGTAGTAATCGGTGAGAATATCAACCCGACTTTGATCGTACTGAGACATCTTGTTCGCATCATTGATCGTATTTGTTTGGGTAAATCCTTTGCTCAAATCGAAGCGAAAGCCATCCACATGAAACTCCTCTAAAAGATACGCCAGCGAACGTTTTACATAATATTTGGTGGCCTGGGATTCGTGATTCATATCGTAGCCCACATTGTAGGGATGTTTTGCATCTGCATTCAGATAAGGGCTGTTCCCCCAAGGTTTTCCGGTGGTAGCATCCCAATAAAGTACATTAACCGATGCGGATCCAAATACATGATTATAAACTACATCCAAGATTACGGCGATGCCATTCTGATGACATGCATCAACCAACGACTTCAATGCTGCGCGGTTGCCGTAGTATTTGTCGATGGCCATCTGACTCGCCACATTGTAACCCCAACTCAAATTTCCTTCAAACTCGCAAACAGGCATCAATTCTAGAGCTGTGATTCCCAATCGCTTTAAATACGGAATTGAATCTTGCAAGGCCTTAAACGTTTGGGCTTTGGTAAAATCGCGGGTAAGGCATTCGTAAATCAGCAATTTATCGGTCGCGGGTCGTTGGAAATTGATCTTCGACCACGAAAAGGCGGGTTGGGCGGTTTGCAAAACGCCAACATACCCTTGGGTTTTATTCTTGGGGTAATATTTCATGTTGGGGTAATTGGCGGCGGGGATAAACGCATCGTCCCACTCGTGTAACATTAACGTCGCAAAGGGATCCGCCACGCGAATGCTGCCATCCACCCAAAATTGATAGCCGTATTCAACGCCTTTTTTTAACCCGGTGATTTTCTTCCACCAAATGCTCTTGGCCGATGAATAGTTCATGAAATACGATGTATCCGGGGCCCAATTGTTGAAATCTCCAATCAGGTAAACATAATTTTTATAGGGGGCATAGAACAACACATAGGCGGTTGAATCATCAACATAGGTGACGCCCAATTCCAATCCTGTTGGGGGATCTACAGATTTAACCGAGGGATTTACCACAAAGGTGACGGTATCGGCGGCTACAAATTGATTGTTGTAATTGGCGGTGAAAATCATTCTGTTGGAGCCCACCTTCCATTTGTTATTGGTAAGCTGAAAGCTGTCTTTGGTTGTGCTTTTACGAAGGGTATCGCCATTTAGCGTAAGGACGTTTGCGCAAATTCTACTCGACCATACTTCGATTTTTTGGGTTGAAGTGGCTCCGATGATACTCGTTTTGGTCTCTGGCAAGGTGAATTTAGCAGCCAGTCCAGTGGAATAAATCGGGGTGAAAATATCTGTACCCGCAGCGCTTCTACCCACTGTGGAACCATCGGCATTTCGGAAAACAAAGGCCAATTGTAATACCGTTTCATTGGTGGCAAAAGTCCCCGCCTGAGAATAGAAATCTTTCACATGATAACGAAGTTGCCATTTGTCGTTCCCGAGGGATGTCATCTTGGTACGCGCATCCGCCGTCCCCCAATTGCCGACAACGTATCGCCAATTGCTGCCACTTGTACTGAGGGTTGTAATCACGCCAGTATGCGCATAGACTTGGGTTGCACCCACAAGAGCGCCATTGCCCAACTTTGCATTGTAGACGATGGTAACGGTATCGGTTTCTTTGGGGAATACGGGGCTGAGCGACAGCACCTGGGCATGTAGAGTACTTCCCATCAAAAACAGACAAAGCAAAAAGGCAAATTTTCTCATAGTTTCTTCAAAAATAGGCGATAAGTGTCGTTCTGACAATAAATGAAAGGGAAAGCAACCCCAAGCCATCATTGAAATTCAAAATCAAATGTGGGTAAGCACCGAATAATTACGAACTTTGAGGAGCGGAAGGTTTTTCACTTTTGGGAGAAATCCAAATTTTAAGGAGGAATGAATACAAGCTCAGACAATCAATTGGTTCACAGGACATTTCCGGTAGTGGGGATGACGTGTGCTGCTTGTGCGGTGAGTTTGGAATCGTATTTAGGACGTTTGTTAGGGGTAGACTCTGTGGTTGTGAGTTATCCGAATGAGTCGGTTTATATTGGGTTTGATGAGGCGCTGATCGGGGTAAAGCGATTGGGGGAGGCGGCCAAGGAGATAGGGTATGAATTGATTTTGGATGAATCTAAAAGGGGTAAGGAGGCGGCCGCGCTGCGCGCGGCCGCCCACATCATCACCCTAAAACGCAAACTCATCATTGCCATCCTCTGCACCGCACCCATTTTCGTCCTCTCCATGTTCCTGATGAACCAAATCCCACACGATGGACTCATCCAATTCCTTCTTGCACTCCCCGTAATCCTTTATAGTGGACGCGATTTCTATACCAACGCCATCAAAAAAATCAAACACCTACAATCCAATATGGATACCCTGGTGGCCCTGTCCACCGCCACCGCCTTCCTCTACAGTAGCTATCAAGTCGTTCTGTATTACCTGTCTTTCTTCGATGCAAATCCTTCCCCAACCCAACACCCAATAAATCAATCCGCTCACCCAATTCACCCCCACTTCTATTTCGAATCCGCCACCGTCATCATTGCCCTCATCCTACTGGGAAAATTCCTAGAAGAGAGAGCCAAAAACAAGAGCGCGCAGGCCATTCACGACCTACTCGCTTTGCAGCCCACAGTGGCCACCGTAATCAGGAATAACGAAGAAATAACGATCCCCACCGCCGAAATAATCCTGGGCGATTTTGTTATCATCAAACCGGGAAATCGCATCCCCGTAGATGGAAAAGTCCGATCAGGAACCTCCTATATCAACGAATCGGCTATCACCGGAGAACCCATCCCCGCACTCAAAGAAAAAGGCAGTTCCGTCTTCGCTGGAACCATAAACCAACAAGGCACACTCAAAATACTTGCGCAAAAAATCGGCAGTCAAACCCTCATTGCCCAAATCATCGCCCGCGTGGAACAAGCATTGGGATCCAAACCCGAAATACAAAAACTCGCCGATCGAATCTCCTCCATTTTCGTACCTACCGTTTTTGTCATCGCCCTAATTTCCGCCCTGTTCTGGTACTTTTTCCCCTTTAATACACCGCCCAATTTTGCCCTAACCACCTTCATCAATGTCCTCATCATCGCCTGCCCCTGTGCACTCGGACTCGCCACACCCACCGCCCTGATGGTTGGAATCGGCAAAGGCGCCAAACAAGGTATCCTGATAAAAGATGCGCAGGCGTTGGAAATGGCGAATAAAATCACCGACATCGTATTTGATAAAACGGGAACTCTAACGCAAGGCAAACCGATGGTTTCGCAAATGCACCTTTTCCCCAGCCATCAACTCTCCGAAATGCAAATTTCCGAAATGCAAATTTCCCCTAGCGCCGGACACGGCGAAACACAAATTTTGCAAATCCTTAAAAGTATTGAAAGTAAATCTGAGCACCCGCTCGCCCAAGCCATTATCGAACATATTGCTGGACTGTCGCAATCCGATGCAACCGCCGCAAATTTCGAACCCCAATCTTTCACCAATCTGCCAGGCAAAGGGATCATCGCCCAAATCAATGACATTGAATACCATCTCGGTTCGTGGAATTGGATCACATCGCACCAAAACCTGATTATCGACCAAAACGCAGAAAAAATCTCGCAGCAGTTTCTGAATCAAGCCCAAACGACCCTCGCTCTGCGTAGCGAAAATCAGTTGCTCGCCCTCATTGGCATCAGCGACCCCATTAAAAATACCGCGGCCGAAACCCTATCGAGACTGCGCGACCTCAACATCCAAATTCATATGCTCACGGGCGATAACGCTCAGACTGCCAAAGCTGTTGCCAATCAACTGAAAATTCAACACGTACTGGCCGAAGCCCTGCCCAATACCAAGTTCGATTATATAAAAACGCTGCAATCCCAACAGGGGGTCGTTGCCATGGTAGGCGATGGAATCAACGATGCGCAAGCACTGGCTCAAGCCGACGTTAGCTTTGCGATGGGAACCGGTTCAGCACTGGCCATGGAATCGGCAGCCGTTACGCTTACGGGTGGACAAATCATGCTAATCCCTAAGGCCATTGAGCTGTCTAAACAAACCCTTAAAACGATACATATCAACCTGATATGGGCTTTTGGATACAACGTCCTCGCCATTCCCCTGGCCATGGGCGTATTTTACCCCCTCTTTGGCTTCACCCTAAATCCAATGATCGCTGGCGCCGCAATGTCGTTTAGCTCAATATCTGTAGTACTTAACAGCCTCTGGCTCGCAAACAAAAAATAACAACATGAACCAACTTCAATTCAAAACAAACATCAATTGTGGCAGTTGCATCAAATCTGTCACACCGTTCCTAAACGCGCTCGAAGAAATAGACGCGTGGCAAGTTGATACAGCGGTTGCGGAGAAAATCCTCACCGTTGAGACCGAACTGAGTCAGATCGAAATTGAACAAAAAGTAATCACTGCCGTATCAAGTGCAGGATTTACGATTCAGAAACTCTACGAATAAGATTCGTGTTATTTTATGCTGGTAAACTCGATCCGTTTGGTTTTATCCGATGGATTTTCCCACCACATTTCCTTGTTGGTCATGCGTAAGTGGCCATTGCCACAAAAATCACAGCAAATAATCTCATTTTCATAGGTTTGAATAAATATAGTTTGTTCGAATTAAATCAATTTTTTAAGGAATCAAAAGAAAAATGACGAAATTTGTGAGACTGTAATGGGGTTGACTGGATTCGACGGGATGATTGATTGCAGTGTAAGCATGTGGTGCGTGGGAGGTTTGCACCAAAATCTCAGCCTTCAAACTTTTAAGAGGCGAATCTAATTACGCCATGGCTGCCTAATCGGAATGATTAAGTAATTGCCATCTACCCCGAATGTCTCTATCTGAGCCGATGTTCGTCCGGGGTAGTCGACCCGCTCAGGTATGACCCTCAACCATCAACGCAGGGGCTCATTACAAAGTTGGTTAAGGAATCACGTTGGCTAGGGTAGAGCCGGCCGATTCTCGAAAATCAATCTCACCCTAAACATGTAGAAAGCGCTTGCTGTCGCATAGCCGGACGGGGGTTCGACTCCCCCCAATTCCACTCCTTAGACACCTAACCCATTGATAATCAATGGGTTAATTTTTTTAGTTTACACAATCTAAAAACATTTCGGTTTAGTATGGGGTTTGGTATGCTAAAAAGAAATATTAAATTTGAATTAATGCAAAAAATACTTTTTACCTCTTGCCTTTTGATTGGATTGTTCTCTTGTGCTGTCCCGCAGCCCCCAAGCATCCCAATGCAATCACATGCCGATGTTATGACACAAGATTACCCAACGAAGAAATCAGTTTTTATGAGGTTCGGAACTCCAACGAGTAAAGAAACTTTTGAGAATATTGAGAATTGGTACTTCAAATTGTCTGAGGTGACAGCATCCACGAGTATTGTCCATTCCTATGGAACTGGTAGAATATCTCAAAACCCTTTGAATCCCTATTTTCTACCTGTGAACAGGGAATTGGTAACTCGTCAAAGCCAAAATACTTTTCAAAAAACCAATAGCACAACGGTTGAAACCTTCGTGAAATTCTGGTTTGTCAATGACACAGTAATCAAATGGGAGACATTTGGTGTAGACTATAGCCGTCCAATAATAATGACCCCTAGTTTGAAAACAACACCAACAGCACCGCTCATGGTACCAAATTACGCAATGGAGTTTCTTTATTACCAGGAAGAAAGCAAATCGTTTGTTTACTCACACAATTCAATTTTGAGACAAGTAAGTACTGGGATAAACGGGCCAATGAAATTTAGTGAATTAACCGACCTAATGGCAAATCATTCAGATTTCAAATCTGCGATAATACCTGATATCAATGAACTTAAGAAAATCTTGGATAGCGATACAAAGTTGCGCTACGATTTAATGAGAAACTCTTTGATCGTTTGGAGTAGCACCATAAACCCCAACGGTAATGTACAATGTTTGAATTTTAGAACTGGAGAAATCATCGAGAAAAGTCCAGATTCCAATAACCATTTTGTCCCCATCGTTAAGTTGTTGAGCAAGTAAATCTTATTTTCCGCTAAATCATTACCTGATAATTCATTATATTCGTACAACCTCGGATCTAGAAATTCAGTCTGTGGCTCGTATTAAATTAAAAAATGACTAGAGTCTTGGGCTTCATATTGACCTTGTTCGCCATCACCGCGAATACCAATAAGCTGAATGCTCAGTCAGATTTTAGCGCCACCAACCGCAAAGGCTGCGCACCGCTATCCGTACAATTTTCCGATCTCTCCACCGGGTCCATCATTTCTTGGTTATGGGACCTGGGTAATGGAAACCTCAGTACCCTAAAAAACCCATCCGCCAGTTACACCACCCCCGGAAAATACTCCATCACATTAACGGTCACCGATGCTTCCGGAAACAAATTTTCCGCCACCAAAACGCAATTTGTCGTCGCCTTCAAATCACCCACCGCCGACTTCTCCGGCAGCGACGTTTGAAACTGCCCCCCTGCGCCGCTGTAAATTGACCGCCTAAACATCTTCTTTAAGAAGTTTCCACCCTCTGCTCAAGACATATTTGAGCCAAGCACCTGCTGTAAGCGAAGTGAGGATTGCCAAAAGCACCAATGTAACGAAGAAACTATCATTGATTATTCCTAAATCTAGTGCTAATGTCGCAAGTACAATACAAGGGCCACCTCTATCATTCAGAACAACAGCGAGATTAATACTGGACAGCCAGTCGTATTTTAAAAAGCGCGCAGTTGATAAAACAGCAATCGTTTGGACACTTATTGCAAAAACGACAAAGACTGTAAAAAACATCCAATCAAAATGATGAATCAAATCAAGTTTGATCCCAACTACTGCAAAATAAACGGGAATAAATAGCGCCATCGAAAACCTTTTAACATGAAGTTTGGCGTCCTGGAATCTTGGGGTTTTTATATAGTTAACAACAATTCCAGCCAAGAATGCCCCAAAAACCAAATTGACATTTAAAAGGCTTGCTACAACTATGAATGAAAGTAAAATTAACGCGATAATCGGTGTTTCTGTACCCTCAGGAACCAAATATCCTTGCGTCTTTCCATCAAGTAACTTTATCGCTTTGGGAATAGCTTTTAAGGCAATAAAGAAAAACAATATAGAAATAAAAACGTGCAGAGATATATCTGTTAAAGACAAAGTTTGGCTGGATACCAATCCTGTTGCAATAGACACAAAAACCCAAAGAATTATATCGTGTATCGTTGCGATTGCTAAAGTAATTTTAGCAAAAGCTGTCTGCATAATACCCAGATCCATGAAGATTTTTGAAATAACAGGAATGGATGTTATCGCAAGGGCGACAGTAATTACAAGCTTTAAAGATAAAATATTATTCTGTGGACCTATTATTTTTTCTAGGTCAAAAAAGTAAGTCGAAATCCAACCAAAAATCAATGGCACTACCGTAGTACCAATTACTAAAGCGGTAATCACTTTCCCGTCACGTTTCTCAAACTTTCTCTGAATCTCAAACCCTGAACAAAACATTAATAATACTAGTCCAAGCCAATAAATGGTCGCTAATAATTCGCCTTGTGCCAAAAAGATATCATGATATAACTTAGGTGCAAAATGTCCAAAGAATGTCGGACCCAACAAAAGACCACCGAAAATTTCTCCCACAACATTTGGCATTTTTAATTTACTAAAAATGAACCCAAACACATGCGCAAATAGCACCAAAAGTAATAGCGCGATAAAAAAATTCGTTAATTCAACGGGTGCGATAGTAATAGAAATTGCAAGTGTGCAGAACATGGCTCGTGAAATTTAAACGAAAATTAAAAATGGGTTCTCATTAAACGAACTTACACCCTTTTTCAGCATAACGTTACGGATTACCGCAAGTCGGGTAAGTTAGTTTTACGGATTAGCGCAATTCCATGGAATGCCCCATAAAATTGATCGTTGCGATCAATAATGCACTAATTCCGAGAAGCTGCAGCCCAGCACCAATATAAACCGAACGTAAATATTCGGCGGGCAAGTCCATTTTTCGCAATTTGGCGATGCTCAATCCTTGACTCGTGACGATGTACAACATTATTAGAACAAAATAACAAACTGTTGGATTAATACCCACTTCAGCCAAATAATCCAACCATTTCAAATAACCCAAAACCAAATAGACTCCAACGATGCAAAATAATATGTACATCCCTACAATCCGCATTTTAGAAAATGATGCCATAACAAAACCCAATTGCTCATGACTTAACGTTTTCATTCCTCGCTCTTTCACCGTTCTACCCAACAATGTAGTTAAAATCATCACTCCCAAACCCGCGTAAAAAATCATCTCTGAATTCATGACGGCAAGTTACATCGAAGTTGATTTACTTTGAGAAAACAAATAGGAATTCCATCCCAAACTTCAATGTTCACTTGCCGTGATGGGCAAAAATTAATTATTGAACTACCAACTGAACACCACTCAAAGTAGCGGCAGTTTTGATCGAAACATGGTAGATCCCTTGGGCCAAACCAGAAATATCAATCGACCCATTGGGTTTCACATTATGCAATGTCTTTACCAACGTTCCAGAAGCAGAATAAATCACAACCTCATCCATTGAGGTTTCACAGTTCAACGTAACCGTCTTGTTTGATGGATTTGGATACAATGTCACAACTGGCTTCACACTCGATTTTGAAACGGACGCAGCAGTTTTGCTAAAATAAACATTGTCTATGTAAATCACACCTGAACCCGTTGGCGTTCCGCTTAATATCAACTGTGAAAGATGACTTGAACTTTTCAAACCGGTAAAATCAGACATAGGGATTTTGTATGAATTCCAAGCCTTTTGCGTTGGATTCGAAAAAGATACCTCATGCTCAGTATCGTCGCCACCACCATAAGCATTGTCGGCTCCAAAATCCACCCACTTCATTCTAATTTGTGTCATGTTCGGCGTCCACGCATCGACGTGGAAAAACGACATTCCGCTGGCATTGATAGAATTGACACCCGTTGCTTCTACGCCTACAAAGTCTAAACCTGCATATTTTTTGGTTGCATCACCCGCGATGTTTATATCTGATAAAACACCCACCGACCAATCCGTGCGCCAAGTATTTACAGCTACATCGGTATAAGGTTTGCTAAACATAGAAATCACATTTGTTGCAGCAGCCGTTGGAGTAGGTGCAGCAACCAATGGCACATCCAAAGCAGGTCCTGAACTTTCGAAACGAATATTGTCGATATAACAAATGTTATCGGCACTCCTAGCCGGTGTTGTTGCAAAATCAGGAAAAATAATGATCTGATCATTAGACTCGCCGATGCGTGCGCTGAAATCAAAAACCAACTCTTCCCAAGCATCTACGGTAGTATTGGCGACTTTAATCTCTCCGG
This sequence comes from Flavobacteriales bacterium, assembly GCA_947472115.1. Lineage (GTDB taxonomy): Bacteria > Bacteroidota > Bacteroidia > NS11-12g > UBA955 > UBA955. The sequence goes on from CANIZU010000004.1 coordinate 11,859, forward strand.
TTGATGCTCCTGATGCGGATGCAAACTTGATCCCAACATCGCTCTTCACCGATTTCCAAACAAGCATCTTCACGATGCAATTGCTCGCGCTTAAAGTAAATGTGCCGATATCAGAGCCATGCTTACTCTCAAAACCTGCCCATGGCTGACCCGCTTTCATTGCCGTGAATTTTGCCACTTTAGACGATACGTTGAGTCCCGACGAACTAGGATTCGCAACGATTTCCACCGCAGGATTGGCATCATCTTCAAAAGTGGTCCATGTAAAAGCTGCTCCATTGCCTGAAGTTTCAAAATCAATGGGGGTTTTTTGGGCTTTTAAACCTGTTACGGCCGCAAACATTGCAGCGGAAACAATCATTATTTTTAATTTTTTCATCTGGTAAATGGCTAAGCCATCTAAACGAAGGTAGGTTATGTTAATTGTATAATTTACAATAAGTAAAAAATATATCGAGAATCATAAGGAACAAAACCAAAAAGAACAAATTACCTTTGAAACATCAGACCTTCAATTGGATGAAATCATATTTTAAACTCTACTTACTTTTAATTTTTGTTTCACTTACAGCATGTGGTGGAAAAGAAGCCGAGAATACGAATGAAACATCGTCGGCAGACAAAGCCCTAGCCATACAAAACGAAGCCACCGTAAAAGCCGTTTGCGGTTCTTGTCACCGTTTTATTCCTGCCGAATATCTCGACAAATCCGCATGGGCCAATGTCATTCCAGTGATGGCAGCCAAAATGGGAATCTTCGAACACAATGACGAAACCTATTTTAATGAAAAATCAGATCCCAATGTGGAGCCGGGTACCTATCCATCAGAACCCACGATTTCACATGAAGACCTAGAAAAAGTTCTTCAATACTTTGCCGCAATGGCGCCCGATTCCTTGCCAGCTCAAGTGCGGAACCATCCGATTCAAAATGCCAATGGCCTGTTCTCTTTGAACTTCCAACCGGGGAATTTTCCGGCTGTAGGTAACATGCCCATGACCACTTTTGTAAATATTGTACCCAAAGCCAAGCAAATCATCATGGGAAGTTTTGGCGAAAAGGGAGATTTATCCGCCTATCAAACTGCCGGTGATTTATTGTGGCGCAAAGTATTCCCTACCGCAGTTACGTGGGTAGATCAAAGCAAACCCAATCAGTGGCTGGTGAATTGCATCGGATCGGTACAACCCACAAACGCCAAAATTGGATCCATCCATTCATTTAATCCTCAATCAAAGCAAGAAACTCTGATCGCCGATAAGTTGCCGAGACCCGTCCAATCGTTTTACCTACCCAACAATCAACTCTTAATTAACGGATTTGGCCACCTCAAAGGCAAAACGTACACCTATAATCCCAAAACAAAAGAAGAACTGCAGATCCTCCGCGATATCCCTGGGGCCATCAGTACAAAAATTGTGGATTGGGATGGCGACGGCAAAAAAGACATTCTCACCCTATTTGCGCAAAACAAAGAAAGCATCGTACTATTTAAAAACACCGGCAACGGATACCAGGAAACCGCCGTGTTATTAGAAACGATGTCGGTTTTCGGATCAACCAATTTTGAAGTCGCCGATATCAATGGAGATGGGAAGCTAGATATCATTTATACCTGTGGCGATAATGCCGATTATACAGTGATACTAAAGCCTTATCACGGAGTATACATTTACCTCAATCAGGGCAACAATCAACTCAAACAAAGTTATTTTTATCCTGTTCACGGTTGTTTTAAACCCGCTGTGAAAGATTTTGATATGGATGGCGACCTCGACATAGTGACAATTGCGTTTTTTGCCGATTTCCTAACTCAGCCCCAAGAATCGTTGCTGTATTTCCAAAATAACAAAGGCGATTTCCAACCCTATGAAATGCCAGGCTATGATTTGGGAAGATGGTTAACGATGGATGCCGCAGATGCAGATGGAGATGGCGACGATGATCTAGTCTTAGGTAACCTTTCGATGGGACCCGAAAGTTTCCTCACCCAGGAACAAGTCAAACATTTTGCAAGTGGACCCGCTTGTCTTTACCTTGAAAACAAAACCCGATAACCATGAAAATCTTTCACATATTCTTTGGCGTAATCTTCATTTTATTCGCTGCTTTGCAGTATAACGATCCCGATCCAGCAGTTTGGATGGCTGTTTACCTTGGTTCCGCTTTTTTGTGTTTTTTGTCGGTTTTTCACCAAAAATCCTACTTTTTTCGCAAATTTTACCTCATTTGGGGCATTTTTACGTCGATTTGGGCCATTTTCCAATGGCCACCTGTTTGGGAAGGTTTGGGCGATTCGATGAAAACCGTGAACAATGAATTGGCAAGAGAGAGTTTGGGTTTGTTCATTTGTTCTTTGATAGCAATATTGCAATATATAATTATTATTAGAAAAAAGATTTCCTAAACAATTGCCCCATGATCCGGCCCGCTATTTCATTAATTCTAGCCATTTCACCCTTTCTTGTTACGCCCGAAATTCCATGGAATAAATCCAAATCTGGCGGCGGCGTGATAGTCTATACACGCCCTGTGGTAGGATCGGATATCAAAGAAATAAAAGCCACATTTGAATTGCCTTGTTCGATCAATACAGCAGTGGCTTGTGTAACCGATATCGCCAATTATCCAAAGTGGATTTATGCCACTAGTGAATCAAAAGTGTTAAAAGTTATCAGCACAACGGAGATCACCATTTATCAAAGGATCAATACGCCATGGCCGCTTGACGATCGCGACATCTGCGGTCATTACTTGATGAAACAGGACCCTACCACCTTAGACGTTAACATAACAACGCATGCCGAACCCAATCTAGTACCAAACAAAGCGGGAGTTGTACGCATCCAATTCAATCGCACCATTTGGAATATCAAATCGTTGGCAAAAAATAAATTGCACTGTGAATACTTCCTCACATTCGATCCCGCAGGAACAGTTCCCGCCTGGATGATCAATTTATTTATATCGGAAGGACCTTATAGCAGCCTCACCAAACTCATTCAAGAAGTCAAACTACCCAAATACGCAAACATCAAACACAGTTGGATTAAAGAAAAGCACCCATAATCCTGCCTGTAGGATTTAAACAGTCGCTTTAGCCACCCGAGGGTTCATCACCCAAAACCAAAGTGGGGCAACCAAACTCAGCACCATCATTCCGGGGTAACCCGTGGGCATCTGAGGCGCATTGAACAAGCTCTGTAAAGTCTGATATTTCTTATGCGATTTTGCATGATGGTCCGAATGCCTCGATAATTCAAATAAAATGAGTCGGCCAATCAAATGATTGCTATTCCAAGAATGTTTCTCACTTACAATCTCATAATATCCGTTGGATAGCTTTTTTCGCTGTAAACCGTAATGTTCGATATAATTGATGGTCTCCAAAAAGATGCCTCCCATAAACGCAGCTCCCCAAAACATCAACATACTTTGTAAGCCAAAGAAACCATAAATCAGCAGTAAAATTGATAGCTGAATTACCTGAAACTGCAACATTTCGTTCCGCCATGAAAACCAACCGTATCCCAAACGAGACAAACGCTCTTTTTCCAGCAACCACGCCGAGCACCACGTCTGCCACATCGAACGAAACCAAAATAGATAAACCGTTTCATTCATTCGAGCAGTAGAAGGATCTTCACTTGTACCCACATGCTTGTGATGTCCCCGATTGTGCTCGATAAAAAAATGCATGTACAACGAAGTACTCAACAGCACTTTGGCTAAAAATTGCTCCGATCGGTTATTGCGATGACCCAATTCATGGGCCACGTTGATTCCGAAACTACCGCAAAGGATTCCCATAGAAATAATCTTGCCGATGCGCTCAAACCAACCAATCTCTTCCCATGCATTGCTCGACAAAAAACAGTATAAAACTATAAATCCAAGTTGGATAGGGACAATTACATAGAGCATCCAATCATAGATCCGATCCTTTTTTCGCAATTCCAACTTGTCTTCATCCAATTCCACATCCCTTATACCCAATAAAAATTCAGCGATTGGGATAATAAGAAAGACAAAAAACACTCCAAACCAACACCACATACCGTTGCCCAATAACGACAAAAGCACGGCCACGGCGGGAACATAGGTCGTAAAATATTTGAGTGCGCGCATTGTCTAACAATTATACAAAAAAATCACAATTTAGAGAACTATAATTCTTGCTTATAATTCATCAAGGGAATTGACAGAAATGCCATAATCAATTTTGACCAACCAAACTTTCTTAACAATTTATTAATATTTAATTATTGTTTATTTAACTCTATACAAACATTGTGTTAAGCAATTTTGCATCACGTTACATTTACATAACATTAAACTAACTTGTGAAAAACACTATTTTAACAATTGCGTCTTTTGTCGTCCTCTCAGCCTCGGCAAAAATCAGCTCATTTGAGCCATTAACTGATTCAACAAAAACACTCAAAGTGTCAGAAAAACCCGCTGCCAAACATTGGTATGAATCTGTTTCTTTAAAAGGTTATGCACAAGTGCGTTACAATCGTTTTGGTGAAACCAACCCCAATTTGAAATGTGCACAGTGTGATCCATATTGGGGAAATAATACTGCCATTTCAATTCGACGAGCTCGACTTGTTTTCAGCGGCCAACTGAGTTCTAGGGTCTATTTTTACATTCAAAACGACATTGCTCAAACTGCATCTGCTGCACCCAACGGTGCGGCAATGTCAACCAACGGAGCATTTTTAAATTTCACTCAAATTCGCGATGCCTACTTTGATATTAACCTGAATAATTCCGGAACAGTAAGAGTTAGATTAGGACAAAGCAAAGTCCCATTTGGATTCGACAATCTTCAAAGCAGTCAAGTGAGAATTTCACTAGATCGTTCAGACGCAATCAACAGCGGTGCCTACAACGAACGTGATCTGGGTGCCTTTTTATATTTTGCTCCAACCAAAACTAGAAATCTGTTCAGTAGTTTGGTAAAAGACAACCTTAAAGGATCCGGGGATTATGGTATGCTCGCCTTCGGTTTTTACAACGGCCAAACAGCGAATCGACCAGAACTAAACAACAACATGCACATGGTGGGAAGATTCACCTATCCCGTGGCAATAAAAAATCAAATCATCGAAGCAGGTATTCAAGGATATACTGGGATTTATACTTACAGCAAGGACATGCTTAGCACAGGAGTGAAGTATGTGAAAAAACCTGTTTTTGATAGTGAGACCTTTGCAGATGCATCATATTTAGACCAACGCGTGGGTGCCCATTTTGTCCTATTCCCCAAGCCTTTCGGCATTCAAGCGGAATGGAATCAAGGCCAGGGTGCACAATACAATCCACTTACAGATTCTCTCGAATTGAAAAAACTCAAAGGCGGTTATGTAACTTTTAGTTATAAAACTGCCGTAAAAGGCCACAGCGTAATTCCCTATTGCAGGATTCAAACTTATCAAGGTGGAAAGAAAACCGAAATTGATGCCCGCAGCTATGATATTAAGGAACAAGAAATTGGTGTAGAATGGCAAGTAGAAAAGAATCTTGAGATTACCGCTTGTTATCTAAATAGTAGCCGCAGGTTCGAAGACCACAATAATAAGAACAATCTTCAAACCGGGCATTTGATTCGCCTGCAAGCTCAGTTAAACTTTTAAAATTCGTACTTTCGCGTCTATGGAATATCGTAGACTTGGAAAATCTGGATTGCCAATTTCTGAATTGAGCTTTGGCAGTTGGATTACTTTTGGAAATCAAATCAATGATGGGGTTTCTGAGCGATTGATGGACATCGCCTATGAGGCTGGGGTGAATTTCTTCGATAACGCCGAGGTATACGCCGCAGGGGAATCGGAAAAAGTCATGGGCCAGATTCTCAAAAAGAAAAACTGGTCGCGCGATTCCTATATCGTGAGTTCTAAAGTGTTCTTCGGTGCCGGACCCAAAGTCCCCACCCAACGGGGTCTAAACCGAAAACACATCGTAGAAGCATGTAATCAAGCCCTACAACGCCTACAAGTCGACTACCTAGATTTATATTTCTGTCACCGCCCCGACAAACAAACACCCATCGAGGAAACCGTTTGGAGCATGCACCAACTCATCCTCGCCGGAAAAATCCTCTACTGGGGAACCTCAGAATGGAGCGCCCAAGAAATCATGGAAGCGCATATGGTTGCACAACGCTATAACCTCATCGGCCCCGTGATGGAACAACCTCAATACAACATGTTGGTGCGCGACAAAGTAGAGGTGGAATACGATCAAATCTACAAAACCGTAGGTCTGGGAACAACCATCTGGAGTCCGCTCGCCTCGGGTTACCTCACAGGAAAATACCTCAACCAACCCCCTTCCGAATCACGCCTCAATCGCGCTGAACTCGGTTGGCTTTCAGAAAAACTTTTGCAAGAAAACAACCGAAAAATCGTTGGTGATCTGGTGAAATTTGCCCAAGAAATTGGCGTATCAATGCCCCAACTCGGTGTGGCTTGGTGCCTAAAAAACCCGAACGTGAGTACGGTCATTTTGGGCGCTACCAAAACTGAGCAACTCGAAGAAACCCTGAAATCGACGGAAATCCTGCACAAACTCACCCCTGAAGTTATGGAGCACATCGAAACCATTCTTCAAAACAAGCCCCAACATCCGCTGTACTAACTGTGGCATAAGGTTTGCACATTTGGCGCGAATGAAATTTCGTGGCACCCTCCTGTTTTCAACCGTTTTTCTAGGCATTCTCGCCTGGACAAACACGTCGCAGGCAGATCCCATCGAAAAAGCACTCAAACTCATTCGAGTTTCTTCTAAATCCGTTAAACCGATTTCCAAGCTGCGAAAAACTTCAGTACCAAAGGACACGAATCGCGTTACTGCAGATATCGCACAACTAAACCGACAAGAAGCGGCACTCATTTTATCGAAAAGGCAATTCACCAAAGACAGCGTCAACCCTGTGCTATATCACGCTTTGGCCCTATTACCGAATAGCAAAGAATCGGACGCCCAGCTGCACCTTGCCCTAACCGCTTTACAGTATTGGGGGAAACCAGTGATTAGCAAAGCCGGGAAAGACAAATCGGGGGAAGTTTGGAAAAAGTACGAAAACAAATATGGCTTAAACTATAGGAATACAGATTCATTGTTGTTCGATCTTACCCAAATCTGGTGGACGCAAAAGCCGAATTACAACCTGGAGCACGCAAGAAAATTATTACAAGAAATCGAGTTCAACCACGAACGAATTTCAAATTATCAAATCGCAATTCAACGCATCGAAGATGAGTCGTTTCAACAAGCGGTCGCGAAACTAAAAACACCAGCAGACACAGCATTCCACGCACCAAAATTTGAATCCATTGCCCTTAAATCACACCACAAACTCATTGAATTTCAAAAAGAATACATCGAACGTTTAGAATTCGATTCATTGATGCACTCGCGGGACATCCAAGCTTTATCGGCCCGACGGTCTCAATTACTCAAAATCAAAAAGCCCACCCAACAGGTAAAGTTGATGATTCAACAAGCCGAAGACACCTTAGTGCAATGGGAATATGAATTGGCTTGCAGCGAGGACCAAGAATCTAGCTATCTGCGTTTTCTAAAATCATATCCAAAAGCACCGCAAAAAAATTCGATTTTGCAAAAGCTAGATGCGATGGCCTTTGAACGTGCACAGCAAATCAATACCGTTGAGGCATATGAAAATTACCTCAAAAATCAGCCCCAGCCGCCCATTGGAAGACAAGATCTCACGATGCGGGCACAGTTCCTACTTCGGGCCCTAACGGTGATTCCCGTCCCATTTGCCTACTCAATCAAAGACGGATTTTACTTCGCAGATTCATCCACCGGTCAGCCCTGGATGGAATTGGACTATAAAATGGCCTACCCTTTTGCGTTAAATAACAACAAATCGCATTTCGTTGAAAATGGTTCCACCCTAATCCCGGGATGTGCACTGGTCATGCGCACCGATACCTTCGGCCTAATCGAATACAGCTACATCACCAAAGACGGAAAACCCTTTACCAAAAACAATTACGAAACCATTTATCAGTTCAGCAGCAGCATGGCCTTTGTGCAACGCGGCGGAAGATGGGGCATTCTCAATTACCGCGGCAAAGAACTGTTGCCCTGCAAATTCGAAAATCTACGATACGATACCGCAGCCCATCGAGGAGCATTAAAAACGAACAAAAAATGGGCACTTTTCAATGAATCCGGGAAGCTGATTACCCCGCCCAAATACGATGCGATTGGTTTTGAAACCTGGGAAAATGAACCCACCGAATCCCCCGCCAAACTCTGGGTCAAAAATCGATGCGCCGCCCAAATCAATGGAAACTGGGCGTTGATTGATACACTTGGAAATTCGTTAACCCCCTTCGCATACGAAAGCATGACCTCTCTGCCTTTTGGTCGTTTCATGGGCAAAATCAACGATGGCTACTGCCTTTGGCGCGATACCATTCAATGCAGCGCGGAATACTCCGAAGCCGTTGATTTTGGCAAACCCTATACCCTAGTTCAACAAAAAGGCTGGGGAATCATCGATACCTTAGGAAGAATTTTGGTGCCTCCGATCTATGAAAAAGCCCTACTCGTAGGCAGCACAGTGGCGCTGCTGAAGAACAAAAAATGGAATTATTATTACTCTCGCGGGGAATTCAATTTGCCCATCAAAGGCGCCATCGACGATTTTCGGATGCATGGCGATGGGATGGTCTTTGCACGACAAAAGAAAAATTGGATCCTATACCACGCCTATACCAAAATCGTAAGAAAAGTAAAAACAACTGATTTACAGCAACTTACAGACACCTTGCTCCTAGAACCCATCGGCAATAGTTGGTTTATCACCCATGCCAACGGCAAAGTACTATTGTCGGATAGCCTTACCAGCCTTAGCAAGCTAAACGACCATGAATGGTTGGCAAGTAAGTCGTCCGGTACAGGTTTACTCTGTCTGCCTTCGATGCAATGGAGTCTGAAACCCAAATACCAAGAAATCATCGTTTCGCAAAAACCCTCCCATTACATGGTAAAAACCAATGAGAAATGGGGTGTGGTAAACAGCTTCGGCGATGTGATTGTACCTATTATTTACGATGCCATTACCGACACTGAATATCCCGGTTATTGGTATGCCTTGCAAGGTGAGAAAACAGTATGGATCAATGCAACCGGCACCGCATTGATTCAGAAATAAGAAACACAGCTTCATTAAGCCCAGCAATTACCTTCACACTATACAAAAGAGGAAATTCTATCAGAAAACAAAGGGGAGGCCAATGCATTGGCCTCCCCTTTGTTTATCTTTGCAATCCGGCATCCAAACCAAAAAACAATATGGTCCCGTAGTAGAATGGATACTACGAATGCCTCCGGAGCATTAGATACAGGTTCGATTCCTGTCGGGACCACATGGAATCCGTTAGAGAGAATTTTCTAATCCTCTGCACAACCCCTTTGTACATCCTCCTCATTTTGGGAGAAATTCTCGTTTCTAACCACCAGAAACTCCATCTCTATTCCATAAAAAATACACTGAGTAATATCTACCTCATGTTGCTTAATTCCGGTATCGATTTAGCCTTTCGCATCATTTATGTTGGCATAGTTTTTCAATGGGGATTTGACCATCGAATTATGCAATGGCAAACTGGAATTAGTTATTGGGTAGCATTAATCATAGCGGAGGATTTCCTCTATTATTGGTTACATCGATTTGACCATGAAATCAGATTTTTCTGGGCAACTCATGTCACCCACCACTCATCAACTTTGATGAATATTACTGTAGGTTTCCGCTCTTCCGTTTTCCAACCCTTGTATAGATTCATTTATTTCTTTCCTATTGCTTTAATGGGATTTGAACCACTCGACATTATGTTCATGTATACTGCGACCCAAATATGGGGCATTTTGGTCCACACCGAACTCATTCAGAATTTAGGTTGGTTGGAAAAAGTTCTTGTGACCCCATCTCACCACAGAGTACACCACGCAAGCAACCCAAAATACCTCGATAAAAACATGGGTATGTTATTGATTATCTGGGACAAATTATTTGGAACCTTCCAAAAAGAACTTCCAGCAAATGATTATCAACCAATCCAATACGGCCTGACCAAAAATATTGAAAACCCCAATCCCGTTAATCTGGTTTTTTCCGAATGGCAACAAATTTGGCGAGATGTTTTCCAACCAAATATTTCTCTAAAACATCGTCTGCTATATGTTTTTGGACCTCCTGGTTATAGTCACGATGGCAGCCGCCAAACTAGCAATGCATTAAGAAAATTGGAAGACAACACGTAAAATTCTTGTTTGAACAAACATTGCAATTTTTTTAGACTAAATTGCCTTTTTTTTGATAATGTCGTTTAAATACCTCTCAAAAGACAGTCCGGATCTTATCCTAAAACAGATCAAAGTAAAAGTAGATAATTACTTTTTGGACAATGACTACACCAAAAATGGGAATGGAAATTTGGCGCTTAAATTTATCGCGCAGTTGACCTTGGTTATCGTTTCAGCATACTGGGTTTTCCATGCTAATAGTTTCTTAACCTTATGTTTGGCCTACCTATCCGTTGGATTTTCCATGCTTTTATTGGGCATCAATTTTGGCCACGACGGTGCTCATGGTTGTCTTACTGGCAATAAAAGATTCGACGGGACCTTATTTCAAATCATTTATGCCATGCAAGGTTTGGGTGGTTACATGTGGCAAATTCGACATAACTCTGCTCACCATATTTTCCCTAATGTTTATGACCGTGATTCCGACCTTGAAATGTCGCCGTTGATTCTTTTGAATCCCAAACAAAAATCAAAGCCCATTCACAAATACCAACACATTTACGCCCCGTTTTTGTATTTAATCGTGACCCTGTTTTGGATCTTTGCCGAAGATTTTATCATTCTGATTCGCAAGGATTCTGCGAATTCGCGGATCAAAAAAATCCCTACCATTGAATGGATCAAAATTGTAGCTATCAAACTCATTTATATCTTCAACTTTATTGTATTACCTACGCTAATTGCGGATTTTAGTTTATTCCAGGTAGTTGGAGCATTTTTTATCATGCACTTTATTGTTTCCTTCTTCTTGACATTCACTTTTTTCATTTCGCATCACATTCAAGAAATTAGATATGTAAGGGCTAATGAAGAAACCAATATCATCGAAAATTCATGGCTCAGCCATCAAATCAATACAACAATAGATTTTCATCCCACAAGCTATATTGCTCATTTTCTGTTCGGTGGATTTAATACACATATTGCCCATCACATTTTTCCGGAAATTTGTCATATCCATTACCCAACACTTACCCAAATCGTAAAAAAAACCCTCGAGGAAAATAACGTGGGCCACTGGTATAAGTCGTTTACTTTTTGGGAAGGCATGAGATCACACATTTTACATCTCAAACAGACCGCACATGAGATTTTGGAGAATCAAGAGCATGAGGAATTATCATCAATAGAAATAAGAAATTAACAAAAGAGAGACCATCAGATTGTGAGGAGAGGAATTGAGAAATTAATACGAAAATTTAAAAAGTCTACCATCAAATTTATGGGTTTTGCCATGGCAATCACACTGTTGGTTGGTGCGTCAAAATTGCCCCAAAAATTGCCCGCATTTTCCGCTGATATGATAATCGGAAATTGGATGGATGACAAAAACGAAGTCCTTGTAAACATTTACAAAGTCAACAACAAGTACTTCGGCAAAGCCATTTGGATTCAGAATCTTTCAAATCCAGGACAACCCTTAATAAAAGCGGAACAACACTGGATTGGTATGATCTTGATGAAAGATTTTATTTGGCAAAATAATGAATGGTCTCACGGAACCATATTTCATCCAAGAGAAAATCAAACCTATTCTGCTTATATCACTCCAATAAATCAGAACAATATCAAAGTAACTGGCTTCGTCTGGTTTAGATTTCTATCGCAAGCAGCAATTTTTCATCGAACCACCCGCAAACGATAATTTCCCCAACTCCAACAAAAAGTTCTGCGAATTGCTGAACAAACCAAATGCGCTCATTTATCTTTGCTACAATGAGTTATAAAATTCAGTTTTCTCAATGGTTGATGCAACAGCTTCAGAACGCCGGAGCTACAGCCAATTCATGTGAAATCTTACACCCCCTCGTCTTGTCGATGGGCCTCCTCGCACTCATCGCTATCGCCGATTTTGTCTCTAGAAAAGTCATCCTCACTTTGGTGGCCCGTTATGCAAAAAAATCAAATAACACATACGACGATATTTTGGTTGAAATGCGGGTTTTTATTTATCTCGCACATGTTGTTCCCGCCTTAGTTGCAAAAAAAGGACTCATTTTTATCTTCAATGAAAACTCGGATTGGATTAACATATTACAACATCTAATCGATGCTTATATCATCATCGCCATCATCCGTTTTGTACAAGCTGTGCTCCGGGCCATAAAAATCTTTTTACTCAATTCCGAAGATTTCAAAGACAAACCCATTGGATCCTATACCCAACTGCTCAACATCATCAATTATGCAGTAGGCATTCTGTTTATCATTAGCAACATCACCGATAAACCCCTGTGGACATTACTTACCGCTTTTGGTGCACTTTCAGCCTTGGTAATTCTAACCTTCCGCGATACCATTTTGGGATTGGTGGCTTCCATTCAAATTTCCGGAAACGATATCGTTAGAATGGATGATTGGATTGAAGTACCCAAATACGGGGCAGATGGTCATGTAGTAGAAATAAATCTTACCAATATCAAAGTAAAAAACTGGGACAACACCATCACCACCATTCCTACCCATGGCCTAATTAACGATGCGTTCAAAAACTGGAGAGGCATGGAAGAAAGCCAAGGCCGCCGAATGAAACGCGCCATCAACATCAAAATTTCTACCATCCAATTCTGCACCCCTGAAATGCTGGAACGCTTCAAAAAAATTGAACTAATTAAAGACTACATCGATAAAAAGCAAGTGGAAATTGATGCCTATAACGAAAAAAATAAGATTGATAAATCCACCCTTGCCAATGGTAGAAACTTAACTAATGTAGGAATTTTTAGGGAATACATGTATCGCTATGTGGATCAACATCCTAAGGTCAACAAGAAATTGGTGGCCATTGTACGACAGCTATCACCGAGTGAAAAAGGCCTGCCACTGGAATTGTACTGCTTCACCCGCGACAAACAATGGATCGACCATGAAAATATTGCAGCGGACATTTTTGACCATGTGTTGGCCGTTGTTCCCAATTTTGATTTGGAAATTTTCGAGTCCCCTTCTGGCAAAGAAAGTTGATTGCGTGAAAATTTCACGTTCCAATTTACCCCATTCCTCACCGCGATTTTTGTATCTTTGATTCATGGTCATTCGTCTGCCCAAATGGTTTTTACTTTGCCTCTGCGCTTTCTTCTTAAGCCAGGGAAATAAAGTCGTCGACAACCTGTTTGAATATTCCAAAAACATAGAGATTTTCACAGCCCTTTATAAGGAATTAGGCACCAACTACGTCGATGAAATCGAACCGGGAAAACTCATGAAAACAGGCATCGATGCAATGCTTAAATCACTAGATCCCTACACCAATTTTTTTACAGAATACCAAGCGGAGGAAGCCCTCATAGAAAAACAAGGACAATATGGCGGTGTGGGTTGTAGAATCATGATTCGAAATCATTACCCCGTTGTCAATTTTATCGAAGAAGGCTATGCGTTTAACATCGCCGATGTAAGACTCGGTGATATCATTAGCAGCATCAACGGCATTTCATTAAAAGACAAGTCAACCGACCAACTGCTGAGCATGGTAAGAGGCGCCCCTAATACCTCCTTTTCCATAGAAATCGATCGCGAAGGCAAAAGCATCAAAAAGCAAATCACCCGCATGGCCATCAAAACTGCCAGCGTCTCATTCAGCGGTCTATTCCAAGGCGATATTGCCTACGTAAAACTCGAAGAATTTGGTCAACACGCCTCAGACGAAATTGAAGCATCACTCAAAAAGATGATGGAGAAAACGGAGTTAAAAGGGGTGATTTTAGATCTTCGCGACAATGGCGGTGGACTCCTAAATGAAGCCGTTCAAATCGTCGGACTTTTTGTGGGTGAAAATCGATCCATCGTTACACTTAGAGGTCAAAACGTAACCGGCCCAAAAAACTGGATCACACCCAACAAAGCCCTTTTGCCAAATACTCCCCTTGTTGTTTTAGTCAATGAACATTCCGCCTCCGCATCTGAAGTCGTTAGTGGCAGCCTACAAGACATGGATCGCGCAGTGATTATGGGCCAAACGAGTTTCGGAAAAGGGTTGGTGCAGAATTACGCGAGTTTGCCTTATAGAACCCAAATGAAACTCACCGTTGCCAAGTACTATACCCCCAGTGGTCGATGTATTCAAAAACTTCAATATGGTGATCGCGATGAAAATGGCGTTGCAAAAACGATGTCGACCGCGCAAAAAAAGGCCTTCAAAACCCAAGGCGGAAGAACCGTTTACGAAGGCGGTGGCATCGATCCCGATGTCGCTTTAAAACCCTACCAAGGATTGGAAATATTGAAATGGTTGGAACAAGAAAATATCGTATTTGATTGGGCCAATCAGCAATATAACCTTCAACCCGACAGCATCTTTCATCCAATTACCGAACAACAGTTTGCTCAATTCTCTCAATTTGCAATCAAAAAAAGCCAGGTTACTCTTCAGGAAAAATTGCACAAAGCAATGACATCGATGTACTCCGACACCTTGTTTATCAAACAAATTTCTGGACTAAAAATCAATGCGGATCATGTTGCAAACAAAGTAAAAACGGATTTAACCACCCAAAAATCAAGCATCATTTTGCAGATGAATCACGCATTGATGGAAAGAAAGTTAAAGAAAAATCGTTTTCACCAAGAATGGTTGTTGTTAGACCTTGAGTCCAAAGAAGCTGCGGCCTTGATACACCAGTTGGACCGATATCAATCATTATTAAAATAACCCCGTCACGAACGCATCGCAATGTTAATCACCTCAACTGAATTTTCGTGGACATTGATTAATATCTCCACCGATTTGCTGACCGCGGGCTTTCTTTGGCTTTTATTATTGGGTTCTTTTGGAGGATTACTCGCCGGACTTTTGGGCGTAGGCGGTGGAATGTTGTTTATCCCAGTGATCACATCTTACCTGCATCAATACGATATCAGCAGTGCCGAAATGGTCAAATTTACGCTGGCAAATTCTATCGCTTTGGTATTCATGTCCGGCGTTTCTGGAACCTTTCGTCAAATCAAAATGGGTACTTGGCAATGGAAACAAAGCCTCACAATTGGCATCCCCGGAGCCATCAGCAATTTCTTTATGACCCAAGGCATACAGCAAGGAAATTGGTATCAAAAGGACGTGTTTCAAGGCGTATTTTTGGGATTTTTAGTGCTTAGTATTCTCAATATGATTTTTGGGAAGTCGAAATCATCCCGTAAAGAAGATATCACCCTCAAAAACAATGAAACAATTGCCGACACAAGCATACCCTATCACTTTAGCTTAGTTAACGACTGGCCTGCTATGCTGGTGGGTATTTTCGCCGGAACCATTGTCGCCCTGAGTGGCCTAGGTGGGGGAATTATTATGGTGCCACTATTCTTAATCATCTTAAAGAAATCCATGCACAGCGCCACTGCATTATCGCTTTCCATTGTGCCAATCCTATCCATCTCCGCCTTGATAAAATATGTGAGTATCACCCCCACCCATCAGATTTCAGATTATCAAACCGGCTATCTTTTGTGGATTATGCTTATTCCCATGTTATTGGGTGTTGTTTTCTTCTCATCTTTGGGACAGAAAATCGCGACCAAAGTACCCGTTGTTTGGCTCCGTGTTATATTTGCACTACTTTCTGCTTTCATTTTAGTCAAAACCCTATTAGAACTATATTCATGAGATTAATATCATTATCCATTATTGCTCTTTGCAGTACAACCATAGCCCATGCCCAGCAAGTCCCAGCGACAAGAGCAGAGCGATTAAAAAAGGACATTAGTTACCTGGCAAGTGATGAACTTCAAGGTAGACAAACGGGTTCACCGGGTGAGATGATGAGTGCGGAATATATTAAGCAACAATTCATCGCAGCCAAGCTTCAGCCCCAAACCCAAGAATTCGATATCGTTAAATTGCGTTTGGCAAGCAATAAATGTTTGTTTGGTGTTCGTGCGCCAGGCATCGACACCGTTATCAGAAAACTAACCCTATTCAGTGAATATTATCCTTTATCGCAAAGTGCAAACCTCGATAGCGTCACCGCCCCTTGGGTCGATTGCGGTTATGGATTGGTTCACGAAAAAACGAAAAGAGACGATTACGTTTTTGATATCAAAGGGAAAATTGCTTTGATTCGATTGGGTTTCCCAGGGATGCAAGAAAACCCCAAAGATGAACTTTCAGAGGTCGCAGAAATTCCAAATAAAATTGCAGAAGCCACCAAACGCGGTGCCGTTGGCATCATTTTTATAAAGCCTTATAGCAGTTTTATCGCCCCCAGTGGTAACCTAAAACGCGATGAAAAAACCCTGTCGATCCCTGTATTCTTTTGCAATCAAACCGGAGGATTTCCAGTTGCACCGATAACATTGATAAGTAATATTTATGTTTTGAAAGCCCAAGGACACAACGTCTATGCATTCCGCAATAACCGCAAGAAAAACACCATCGTAGTTTGTGCACACCACGATCACATCGGAATCAACGAATACGAAAACAGCAGATATACCGGCAAAGCAGAAATTCACAATGGTGCCGATGACAACGCTTCTGGCGTAGCTGCCATGTTAGAGATGGCAAGAACCTTAAAAGGCAGGAAATACAAGAAAAATAACTACCTATTTATCGCATTCAGTGGTGAAGAATTAGGACTGCTAGGCTCTAAGTTCTTTACGCAAAACCCTCCGGTGAACCTTACGGGGAATAACAATGGCAAATTGGGGAAGATCAACTATGTGATTAACATCGACATGCTAGGAAGAATCGATACGACCAAGAAAGTGCTCACGCTCAACGGAGTTGGGACTTCTCCGCAGTTCGAAAAGGCAATCGCAATGATCAAAACCGATACCAATCAAATCAGAATTATCACAACTAAGAGTGGCCTAGGTCCAAGTGATCACGCATCGTTCTATATCGAAAATATTCCTGTAGTCCATTTCTTCAGCGGACAGCATGAGGACTATCACAAGCCTAGCGACGATGAGAATCTCATCAATTATGTTGGCATGTCAAACAGCCTAAACGTAATGGAACAGCTTGTCTCGCTCAACAACAAACGCGGCAAGTTGCCCTTCACTAAAACCCAAGACGCAACGGCGGGAAGAACCAAATTCAAAGTAACATTGGGTGTGATGCCTGATTACAGTTACAGCGGAAAAGGCATGCGCATTGATGGTGTAACCGATGGCAAACCTGCTCAGAAAGCCGGTCTTCAAAAAGGCGATATCATTATGATGCTAGGCGATATGCCGGTAAATGGCATCGAAGATTATATGGTGGGTTTGGGTAAAATCAACCCAGAAAATCCTTCCAAAGTGGTTGTCCTCCGCGGCACCGAAACCCTCACCCTTCCAATTACATTCCAATAAGTCATGAAAATTACCGAACATATCTCCGGCGCCGACAAAACGCTCTTTTCATTCGAAATCTTGCCTCCATTGAAAGGTGCAAGCATCAAAGAACTGTTTGCCAGCATAGACCCGTTGATGGAGTTTCAGCCATCTTTTATTGATGTTACCTATCACCGTGAAGATTACGTACTAAAAAAACGCGCCGATGGCAGTTATGATCGTATTTCAACCAAAAAGCGCCCTGGTACCGTTGCCATTTGTGCGGCTTTACAAAACCATTATAAAATTGATGCCGTTCCCCATCTGATTTGCGGCGGCTTTAGCAAAGAAGATACTGAAAACGCGCTGATTGAGTTGAGCTTTTTGGGCATCGATAATATTTTGGCGTTGCGAGGCGACAATCGCAAAGGCGATACCCACTTTGAGCCTGAAATCAATGGAAGTAAAAACGCTTTGGATTTGATTCATCAGATTCAAAATATGAATGCCGGAATTTACTTGGATGAAGAAATCAGCAATTCCAATGAGTCTAATTTCTGTACCGGTGCCGCCTGTTATCCAGAAAAACACGCCGATGCACCCAACATGGAGTCGGACCTGAAATACCTTAAAAGAAAAGTGGATGCCGGAGCAAAATTCTTGGTTACCCAAATGTTCTTCAACAATCAACATTACTTCAATTTTGTCGATAGCTGTCGTTCCGCCGGTATCACCGTCCCCATCATCCCCGGTATCAAACCCATCACAACCAGAAAACAACTTTCCATCCTACCTAAGTTATTTCACATGGATATTCCTTTTGAGTTGACCAATGAAATCGACCAATGTAAAGATGAAAAGAATATCGCCGATATTGGAGTTGCGTGGGCCATTGAACAATGCAAAGAATTGGTTGCAAAAGGCGCCCCAGTTTTGCATTTTTACACCATGGGTAAGAGTACCCAAACCAAAAAAATCTGCGAAGCCATTTTCTAATGGAGGGAACGGTCACCAAATCCACTGGCAGCTGGTATCAAGTACTTACAGACGATGGAAAAGTCTGGATGGCGAGAACGCGCGGCAAGATGCGATTGAACGACCTAGATACAAGTAATCCTGTGGC